>CACXHF010000133.1 GCA_902767305.1 uncultured Eubacteriales bacterium | reverse complement strand
TTTCACAGCGTTGGATTAAGCGGCTGACATCTCCTCTCCCATATCGAAAAACACCGGAAAAATCAAAGACCTGAGAAAAAGACCGGGGCAGACGCGGTGACGCCGGAAGGGCGGCTGAGGAACGGAGAGCCACTGTGAACCGTTTCAAGGCGATGATGGGGGAGGAAAAAACAGCGAAATTCATCAGGAAGGATATGTTCCGCTGCGGGTAAAGGTGCAGCAGATGCTGAAAAAGGGGGACAAAAAATGGAATACTGGATCATTCTTTTACTCAGTCTGGCTGCATGTTCGGTCGGGTTTCACATGTATATCTGGTTTTTCTCCGTGGGATACGGCCTGTCGATCGCGGCCATCAGTCTGACGCTGGGAATACTCTTCCACAGGACGCTGGGACCGGCGGAATGGACTGCCTGCATCCTGCTGCTTGTCTATGGGCTCCGGCTGGCAGGATACCTGTTCTTCCGGGAAAAAAAGAGCGCCGTGTATCGCAAGGTGCTCGATCCCGAACTGGATCGAAGCCGGAAAATGCCCCTGGCCGCGAAAGTTGCGCTCTGGGCAACCTGCGGTCTTCTGTATACACTGATGACCATTCCGCTTTATTTTCGGATGAAGAATCATGTCGCGCCGGATGCAGCGTTCTGGGCAGGCGTGGTGATCATGGCTGCAGGAATCCTTATGGAACTGATCGCCGACCTGGCGAAAACCGCCGCCAAGAAAAAGAACAGCCGCCGTTTCGTGGACACGGGACTGTACCGCCTGGTTCGCTGCCCGAATTACTTTGGGGAACTGCTGCTCTGGCTGGGCGTCCTGATTTCCGGTGTCACTGCCCTGCAGGGGGTCTGGCAGTGGGTGCTTTCCATTCTTGGATTTGTTCTGATCTCCTGGGTCATGTTCAGTGGTGCCCGCAGGCTTGAAATCCGGCAGGACAAGAATTACGGGAATGATCCGGAGTATCAGAAATATGTCAGATCCGTTCCCATTATCATTCCGTTTATCCCGCTTTACAGCGTGAAAAAATACAAGTTCCTGGTGGCCTGAATTCCGGCATGAGATCTGATTCCGCGAAGGATGCAGCTGCCCGCCTGCACCGGGAAACGTTTTCTGTTTTGTAAATTCCGGCACGGGATCTGCCCTCTCCAATTTTTTATCGGATGCCGGCAGAGATGATTCAGGATAGTGCTGCCTTTGGCATGGACACCTGCCGCGTATCCGGACGATGTTCGCAGGACACCGCCAGAACGGATTGACAGTTCTGCGGAACAGCCCTGCGCGTGTCAGCACAGCATAAAAACAGAAGAGATACAGAACCGCCGGACCTGGTCCGGCGGTTCTGTATCTTCCTGTATTCCTTATTTTGCAGCGTGGAATCTGTTATCAATCGGATGCTGCTGAACTTTGGGAATATGTTCTGGAAGGAGTGTGGCGGAATCTATATGAATGCGGTGACTGCGGCGGGGATTGTTCTATACAGGACCTGCATAATCTGGTATGATTAACCTGAACGAAGTCCTCATCATTTGACAGATCCGAAACCAAATGACCCCGTGGAGGAAGGCAGAACCGTTTCCAGAGCTTTCCTCGCCGGAAACAGGGGCAGGGAAGCGGATGAAAGGAGCGTTTCATGATTACCAACGGGTTTACCTATGTCGCTGTGCTGCTGTTTATGGCCGGCGTTCTGGTCACGCTGGAGAAATCGGCCAAAGGCGTTCTGAAGACATTCTTCAAATACGTGCCTGCCGTTGTGCTCTGTTATCTGATCGCGATGCTGATGTGCACGCTGAAGGTCTGGGATCTTGGGGAGACAAAGGCGGCCTACAGTGCACTGAAAAACAACCTGACGTATGCGATGATCTTTGCCATGCTGCTGCGCTGTGACATCCGCAAGGTCATGCGCCTGGGACCACGAATGCTGATCGGCTGTTTCTCAGCGACGCTGACGATCATGGCCGGATTCATCCTTGCCTTCCTCATCATGAAGCGGTTCATCGGCAGCGATGCCTGGATGGGACTTGGTGCGCTGTGCGGCTCGTGGATTGGCGGCAGCGGAAACATGGTGGCCGTACAGACGGCACTGAATATCAGCGAAGCTGACATGGGTTATGCACTGGTGATCGATTCGATTGATTACTCGATATGGGTCATGTTCCTGCTGTGGGCGGTTCAGCTTGCGCCGCGCTTCAACAAATGGACACAGGCGGATACTGCGAGGCTGGACGAAGTGTCCGTCCGCCTGGTGGAAGAGGTGAAGGTGAATACACAGCCGGTGACGCTTCAGAGTCTGCTGCTGTTGTTCGGCTGTTCCTTCCTGGTCAGCGCCGTTGCGTCGAATGTCGGTGCGAAGCTCGGTGAGTGGATGCCTTTCATCGATAAAGTGACCTGGACGGTGCTGTTCGTCACCGCCGTCGGGCTGGTCTGCGCCGTAACGCCGCTGGGGCGGGTCGCCGGTTCCGGTGAAGTCTCCAACCTGCTGCTCTATGCGGTCATCGGACTGCTTGCCTCCCGGGCGAGCCTGCTGGAACTGGGCGATGCGCCGGCATGGATCCTGACGGGCTTTATCGTGCTGGCAATACACGCCGCCCTGATGCTGCTGATCTGCAAACTGCTGAAGCTCGATCTGTTTACGGCAGGCGTCGCTTCGCTGGCGAACATCGGAGGCACTGCTTCCGCGCCTGTTCTCGCGGGATCCTATTCCGGATCCCTGGTTCCGGTCGGCATACTGATGGCACTGCTGGGTTACGTTGTCGGCACACCGCTGGCTACGCTCTGTGCAAACATCATGAGAATGCTTGCCTGAGAGCGGACCTGGAGGAATAAACCGGATTCTTCACCGCGTTGACTGAATCTGCCGATCCTGCTATACTGGCATGCATGATATGGAAGGAATACCACGAAAATTACAGTATTCAATGGAAGCCCGAGGAATGGAACCACATCAGCCATGGTGAAGGCATTTTGTGAAGGCGCGGAGGCGGCAGGCCATACCGTCGAGGATGATCAGGTTGGCAGGATGAAGATCGCCGGATGCCTGGACGGTGAGTATTGCCACACCAAAGGCGAGGGGAATCTGTATCCAGAAGGATGATCTTGAAAAGATTCTGCCGGCTTACAGGGAAGCGGATATGGTTGTGTTCGCAACTCCTGTCTGCTGCTTCACGATGACAGCCCAGATGGAAGCGGCCATCCAGAGGGTTTACTGCATTGGGAAGCCCATGCACCTCCAACCAATTTACAGAACAAACGTTTTGTAACTGTACAGGGGAACGGCAGAGGAAGATCGAATGCTTACATCGCCGGTTCTGGTGTTGACGTTGGAGCGGATATTTTCCGCAGAGGTTTATGCCTGCCGTCCGACAACATGATGACTCCGGAGCAGCAGGACGTGATTATTGACATCATCCACAGGTGCTTTTTGTAAGAGATCGGTAATGATCGGTGAGCCTGATACGGCGCTCATGTCTTGAAAGAATACTATGGCAAGGGGTGACAATTTGTACCGGATAGAGCAATTCAAGGAGCTTAACAGGCCAGAGAACATGGTGTTGACTCAACACAGCAGAAAGCGATTCTCAGAACGAGAAATTAAGATACAGGATATTACTAATGCTATAGAGACTGGAGAAATAATAGAAGATTATCCGGAAGATTATCCTTATCCCAGTTGTCTGATTCTTGGAAAGAGCGGTGAGGTTAACATCCACATTGTTGCAAGCATTAACGATGACATGATATACCTGATCACCGCATACATTCCAAATCCGGATAAATGGGAGGATGACTTTAAAACCAGGAAGGAGGAGCTAAAATGAAGTGTATGAAATGCGGTAAAGAAGCGTTTAAGAGCACAACGACCGAAGCGATTGAACTTGGTTTTGGTGTGCTGGTTATCCGCAACATTCCTTGCTATAAATGTGTAGAATGTGATGAGATCTTTTACACAGGAGATGTAGCACAAAAGATCGAAGAAATTACAGAACGTGTAAAGCAGTTTATTCAGGAAGTAACAGTTGTGGATTTCGAGAAAGCAGCATAAAGAAGAACCACCGACCAGAAATTTATCCTAGCCGGTGGCAGGTGGTCAGGCGGCGATTCGTCTGAGCATCAGCCAGGGATGTTTTTTCTTCCCCGACTGAAACGAATCCACACGGATGCATTCATAACGGCCGGAACCATCACGCAG
>CACXHF010000132.1 GCA_902767305.1 uncultured Eubacteriales bacterium | reverse complement strand
TCATGGATACGCCGCCGGAAGAAAAGAGAAATGCCTGACAGGTTCCGGGCATTCTGTTTCATCTGTTGCAGTTTTTATCCGGTCTCCGGGAGCGTAACCCTTTCATACATACCTGTCAATCACAGAACGGGATTATCCGGAACAGGGGGACGATAGAAGAAAATGAATGGTTTTATACTGCGGATCATTGCGATGCTGACGATGTGTCTGGACCATATCGGCTGGTTTTTTCTGGATGACCCGATGAAGCTGACGTGGATCGGACGGATTGCGTTTCCGGTATATGCGTTTCTGCTTGCCGACGGTTTTCTGCATATCTGCCGGGATCAGCGGAGGCTGAACCGTCATCTGGCTGTTCTCCTGATTCTGACCGTCGTTGCAGAGCCCGCATACGACCTGATGGATGAGAGACTGAATTTTGCACACTACCTGAATTCCCAGAGCAATATGATTACGCTTCTGCTCGGGTATGCCGGCATGGGAATCACGGAGACCTTCTGCCCGTCCGCACCTGCAACGGAGGAGAGAAGATCCGGACTGAGGATTCCGGCCCTGATCTGTACGTATATGCTGCTCGGATTTGCGAATTACATGATGAAGGCAAACTTTAATATCGTCGGGCCGCTGCTCGTGATGGCGTTTTACTGGTTTCTCCGCATGCCTGACGGGAAAAGAAAAGGAATCGGCAGGGTGATGCGGCGCTTCCTGATCCTGCTTTCCATTTTTGCCGTTTATCTCCTCGTGTATTTCTGGGTCAGAAGCGGATTCGGCGGACCTGAGCGGTGGTGGATGGAGGTCAGCCGGTATGCGCCGTGGATTGCCGGTCATGCCCTGGCTGCACTGATCCTCTCCTTCTACAACGGGGAACTTGGGTACCATCAGAAATGGTTCAGAAGGGTCTATCTCACGTTCTATCCGGTGCACGCCATTCTTATCGGCCTGATCTGTATCCTCCTGGGACGCTGATCCGGCTGAATGCCGGAGGAGAACATCTGCGGCAGAGAACTGTTCCCGTACTGGATAAGAGATGCCAGACAGCGTCATATGAACCCTGTTCCGGCGCTTTTGCGGGAAGTCAGGCAATGGTCGGATTTTCGGGAACCGGGTCATTGCCTGCTCTGTCTCTTCCGGCTGCTCAGGGGTACCGCTGTACCGCGGCATTTCCTGTCAGGCATCGGGGTCAGTGCCAGCTGTGTGTTTTACAGCTGGTTACGGACCTGAATCAGGCCGTGATTTGTGGTACAGCATGATCCGACAGCCGTTGTCCTTCTCTTTTGCGGTCGTCCCGCCTCTGGATTTATGCCTGATTCTTCTCCGTTTCCTCTCCAGGGGCCTGGCAGGGATGGAGGCGCGATGCATTTTTCTTTCGCAGATTTCCCAAGGCCCCGTTTACATTCTTCCCTGTTACGACTCCGGGATTCTGCTGCTCAGACTGAACTTTTCCCGCCGCCTGTCGTCTGCGCACAGCGTGCCTCAAAGCGGCCGTCCTTCCTGACGTTTAAATCCCTGCAGGATCCTCACAGGGATTCCGCTGCCGCAGAGATTGGTCACCGCCCTGCGGATCAGATCCACCGGAATCGTCGTCCTGCGCTTCCCGTGCCCGGCGAAAATTCCCGGGTTGTCCGGCAGACTGCTTCGGCATCGTCTGCCGGAGCGAAGCGTCACCTTGATCAGGTATGCCGTCACAGTGCGGAGGATCACGGGATTGGCCCAGGTCCTGTCATCCACGGAAAACGGAGACAGCTTCGCGAAGCAGGAATCGGTGTTCGCGGCCGGCTGATCGGAAGACCGTACCGGTCTCAAGCAGGACTGACGGCCGCTTATGCCGGATGCAGCCCGGATCAGCGTGTTGCTGGTGCTCCTGTTTCGAAAGCGTGGGGGCTGAGCCGGCGGGGAAAGATCGATCTGAACTTTTAAACAGTGATGTCGGAGGGCATCCGGAAGCGGAGATGGAAAGACGGATTCCGGAGGAAGAAGCCATCCGAAAGATGCCGGGCTTTCTCTGACATCACGGTCACAGGTAAAGGAGCATGAAATGAAAGTATTCATCGTATATTGTCATCCGTCCGAGGATTCCTTCACAAAGAATATGTGTGATGCGTTTATCCGTGGGATAACGGATTCCGGGAACGAGTACATCCTGTCGGATCTTTACAGGATGGGGTTTCAGACGGATATGACGGAGGAAGAGTATCTGAGGGATGCCAACTACAGAAACACGCCTGATGTGGCGGAGGATGTGCTTGCCGAGCAGAAGAAGATCAATTCGGCAGATGCGATTGCGTTCATTTATCCGGTATTCTGGACGGAGGCACCGGCAAAACTGGTGGGCTGGTTTGACAGAGTGTGGTCGTATGGATTTGCATACGGCGATGAAATGACGATGAAGGTACTTGATAAAGCGATCATCCTGTGCTCGGCCGGCAACCCGATCGAACGGCTTGAAGAATTTGGACTCCTTGACAGCATGAAAAAGGTAATGCTGGGGGACAGACTTTTCGGACGTGCAAAGCAGATGGAATTCATTGTATTTGATAATACATCCAGAGAATTTGAGTTCAGAGAGAAAAACTGGGACAGGAACCTTCAGAAAGCCTATGAGATTGGGAAGGCGTTTTTATGAAGATCGAATACAGACAGGCGGACCTGGATGATGCGGAGCTGCTGGTAAAGATCTACAATGCTTCCTTCTACGACGATTATCTGCGATATAGTGTGTGCCCCGGATACGGAAACACAAAAGAAATGATGGAAGAGTCGATTAAGCGGCATCCGAAACATCTCATTCTCTGCGAGGATGAACCTGTCGGCAGTATTTCGTATACAAAACTGGGCAGGGGAGAATACGAGGTTGCCTGTTTATGCATCGTTCCTGAATTTCAGGGAAGAGGAATCGGAACGCACGCAATGGGGTTTTTAAAGACGTTTCTTGAGGACTGGGAGAAACTTACGCTGGTGACGCCGGCAGACAAGAAACAAAACGTGAAGTTCTACACGGAAAAATGCGGATTTCAGATCGAATCCACGGAAAGAGACGGCGATGTCGAACTTGTCAGGTTTGTCCTTGCCCGCGATGGATCAGGCAGCGACGGATGGGAGAACAGATCCTCATGGACATAAAGAAAAGCATAGATGACACAAGAAAAGGTTTTGAGGAAAGTTTTGCCAGCGGCGGCTTTTATAACCGGCAGACACAGGACCCGGGGCATCTTGACAGGATACTTGAATTTGTGAGGATCAGGGATGGGATGAGGATCCTGGATCTTGGAACCGGGAGCGGGTATCTTTCATTTCCAATCGCGGGGAAGCATGCCTCCTGTGAGGTGATTGGTCTGGATATCGTGCTTGCCGCACTTGAATCAAACCGTGCAAGAGCAGCGGACGAAGGATTAAACAATCTGTCGTTTGTTTGCTATGACGGGATTGATTTTCCGTTTGAATCGGAATCCTTTGATCTGGTTGTGACAAGATATGCTTTGCATCATTTTCCTGATATCGAGCACAGCATCGGAGAGGTGAGCAGAGTTCTGAAGAAGGGCGGGAGACTGTTCCTTTCGGATCCCTGTCCCAACGAATGTGATTCGGAAAGATTTGTGGATGACTATATGCGGCTGAAGAAGGACGGGCATATCAAATTCTATACAAAAGACGAATGGACCGTTATCTGCAGCCGACACGGTCTCGCAATCACAGACAGTTTTGACAGTTCCATACGCTTCCCGAAAAAGAAGGATACGGCATACGGCTATGAGGAAGTGCTTGGAAAACATGACCGGGCTGTAATAGCCAGCTATGATCTGACAGAGACGGATACAGAGCTTATTCTTACAGAACGGGTGAACAATATCCTGTTCGAAAAGAAAACACTTCCGTAAGGATGAAAGAGACAAAACACAGAGCTGAGAGGCTGCAGCATCGCCTCTTCGCTCTGTGTTTTTTATCAGCTCTGTAAAACAGAGTTTCATCTCCATGGGCGTAAAGCAGGATGTCCCTGCTCCGGAGATTTTCCCTCTGCGTACATAGACATTCAGGCCGGCTTCAGGACTCCGCCGGATGAGCCGTGTCTCATGTACGGGTCCGACGATGAACCTGAAGTGTTTTCATGGCATTGCAGAAGATGGCAAAATGCCTGCAGCGGGAATCCCCGGCAGATCCGCAGAAGCGGCAAAAACGGACAGATCAACATGATTGAGGCAACCCTGGCAGAACATCTTCAGACAGCAGCGACCATGGCCTGTACTTTTCCGGTGAACGATTGCCTGATAAATGCCTGAGGCAGAAAACAGACTCGGTGGACATCAAATCATGGCTGATCCTCAGGAAAAGGTTCCCTGCCGGGTCATGATTCTGCGAAGAAATGAAAAGAGTTCCGGATCATTGATATGCGGTCAGCAGGACCTGTCCGGGGACCGCATACGGCATTGAACGAAGCCCAACTTTTGTCTGCTTCTGTGTGAGGAGGACGATGCCGGGGGAATTCCATATTCTCTTTCGATTCAGATGGATCAGATTGTCCATAAACGACGCTCTGAATGATCTGACCCATGTCCCACCAACAGGAGCCGTGTCCGAATAGTGCAGATTACCAGTGCAGACATCCATATTCCGGGGGACAAGGGTGTGTACAGGCCTTGAGCTGAAGGAGTTCTGACGTTTACAGGAACAGAAACTAGTCCTTGACACAGATAAGGCAATATGTTACCTTTACAGAAGAAGGGTAATCTATTACCATTGCAAAGGAGGAGAAAAATGCTGATCGAAGAAGTGATGCAGAATGGCAGCGTGGATTTTTCCAACATTCCACCGAATTACTGCCTGCTCGGGCTCCTGAGTGCGTTTGAGAATCGTTTTCAGGCCATGGCGGATCAGCTCATGCAGGAAATCAGCTGGAAGCAGTTTTTTGCGGTCATATGCATCAATATGTGTAAGGAACCGCCGACATTAAAGGAATTGTCGGATATTCTTGGAAGCTCCCATCAGAATGTGAAACAGATTCTGCTGAAGCTTGAAAAGAAACACTTTATTCAGTTTCAGACGGATCCGTCTGACAGGAGGAAGCAGCGGATTGTTCTGACGGACAGCTGCAGAGAATTCTGCAAGGAGAACGATGAGATGAGCAGATGGCTGATGGAGAAAATGTTCGAGGGGGTATCAGAGGAAGATATCGCCGCGACGATACGGACGATCGTCAGAATCGAAAAGAATCTGAGAAACGGTGACGGATGAGGAAGAAAAAGAGGATTGGTCGGATCAGCATTGCGCGGTTGTTCCGCTTTAGATGGTCTGGTTCTGTATCCCGTATTCGCCAATGGTCAATTCTGAAAAGACGGATAAATGGACAAACGAAGGACCGGCTGTACGCAGAGGGGGAAGGATTTCAGGCAGCGGACGCTGAAGGTTTTCCGGTGCTGAACGGAAGTACACTCAAAACAATGGGCACATGGGAAATGTGAACAGGTTCTTTGTGAGAATGGAGGAGCCTGACGCTGCTTATCGTCAGGATGGCCAGGCTTCCGACTGATTATCCCCGGCAGGATGCGGCCCGGCCAGGTCGTTCAGCGCAGATCGAAAGCCGGAGGTTCAGCATTCCCTTTCAGGGACAGGAGTATTTCCCTGACGGCAGGGGAAAATAAAGGGGGAAACTGCGAAACGGTTTGCGCTCTCTGATCAAAAGAGGAGATTGACAGGGCTTGTCCGGCAATGATCTGGCAGAGGAGGTCTGTTCCTGCTGTGTCCCTGCAGGGCGATGCCGAATCTGAGGAATCAGTGAGGTTCGGGAAAAGCCGCGTAAGCCGCTGTGATCAGACAGTCAGCGGGATTTTATGATGAAAGGATTTGCTGTATTCCCAATGACCGCGCCGCTTTCGGGACCGGAGGAGCAGCAGAGGCTGTTCCACGGCCTGCGGTTTGCGGACGACAGAACCGGAGCAGACAGCATCGGACCGGTTTTCAGGCCGTACGGAACGGTCAGGACGGAGAGTTCGTTAATCAGAACGGAACCATAAGCAGCATTCCATACGAAAAAAGGAAGGTGAACAGATTATGAACGGAATCATTTTATACAAGTCAAAGTATGGAGCGACAAAACAGTATGCAGAGTGGATTGCCGAGAGAACAGGATTTTCGTGCATGAAGACAGAGGATGCGGATATCAAAAAGGTTTCCGGCTATGATGTCATTCTTCTTGGCGGCGGGATCTATGCATCGGGAATTGCAGGTCTTTCGTTCCTGAGGAAAAACATCGGGAAACTGAAGGACAAAAAGATCATTGTTTTCTGCTGCGGAGCATCTCCGTATGAACAGAAATCCTATGAGGCACTTTTGCAGTATAATTTCAAAGGTGAACTTGCCGGTATTCCATGCTTTTACTGCCGGGGGACATTTGATCTGAGAGAGATGTCGTTTATGGACAGGACACTATGCAAAATGCTTCGAAAAGCGGTTGCCGGAAAGAATCCGGACGAGTATGAAGCATGGGAAAAAGCACTGATGTCGGTTGGCGAAAACGAAAAAGGCAGCTGGATCGACAGGTCCTATCTGGAACCCATTTACGAAGCAATAGGGATATAGCAGATCTGATGGAGGTTCAGGTAGCCGGGAGAGCGCGAAATCATGTACGGTTATCGCAGAGAGAAAAAGAGGATCCGTGTACAGGCTGAGCTGCGGATCCGACAGAGGAGGAGCCTATGAAAAAGTGGTATGACGAAGAATATGAGTTTACGGTAGAGGTAACAGGTTTTTTGCATGGGGATCATACGGAAAGATATTGCCGTAATGGCGAAGAGATCGGTGATGTCTATCAATGTACCTACGGATGCCCGGTTAACGGGGATGGGTACGGGATCTGTTCAAAGACAATGATGATGCTGTTTCCCCTGATGGAAGCTGTAAGAAGCGGCGGAGATCTTACCCGAGTCGGCGGTGACGGGAAATATACCAAAACAGTGGTGTGCCCGGACGGCTGCGTCATCTTCAGACTGACCGCAAAACCATTGGGGAACGAAAACTTCCATACCGGCGGATTCTGGGATTATCCGGATGAAACGCAGAAAGAAGAGAAGTAGAAAATGAGGATTGCAGCAATAAAGAATCCGGATGAAAAGAGAGCCATCGCAAGAACAGTGCTTGAAAGCCTGACGGAATGGTTTGAGGTCGAAGAGAGCCGGGAGGGCTATATCCGTGACTGTGCAGGCTGGACCTTTCTGGCGGCAAAGGAGGAGGATCAGGTCAGGGGATTCCTGTGCCTGAAGGAGACAGGGAATGCCACGGTTGAACTTGCCGTGATGGGGGTGATGAAGGAATACCACAGAAACGGGGTCGGCCGGGAACTTGTCGAAAAGGCAAAAGAAGCGGCGAAGGCTGACGGTTACGAATTCATGCAGGTAAAGACGGTGAAGATGGGAATGTATGAGGACTATGACCGCACCAATCTTTTCTATATCAGCTGTGGTTTCAGGGAGCTGGAAGTATTCCCGCTCCTTTGGGATGAGGCGAACCCCTGCCAGATCTATGTGATGTCCCTGAACGGATAAATTCAGGGAAAGCAACTGGAGCGGGTGATGGAATGAGGATTTTCGCATTAGAGCTTGATAATGAGATCAAGGGCATTGATAAAAGGAAAGAATACATCGAGCGGCTGATTGGCAAACTGGAAAAACCGGAATTGATTGTTCTTCCGGAGCTGGCGCTTTGCAGCTATATGGCCAGTCAGGAAATCTGGAAATATGCGGATCATCAGGGAGCGGATACCGCTGAGTGGGCTATGAAGATGGCTCAGAAATATGATACGTATATCGGAGTCGGTTATCTCGATCAGGACGAAGGGGACTATTACAACAGATATCTGATCGCCGGAAAAGAAGGCGTCTGCGGAGTGGTTTCAAAGTCCGAAGGTGAATCTGCGGTTTTTAAAAGAGGGGACTTTGGAAGCACGATCTCAACGCCCCTTGGAACTGTCGGTGTTGGCATCTGTTTTGATTCGAGAAGGAAGCACTTCTACGAGAATGTGAAGGATAAACCCCTTTCTCTGATCCTTTTCCCGCATGGCTGCCCGGCTGACCCGAAGAAACCTGAAAAGGAGCACAGGGAGAATGATCAAAGATGCATGATGTATGTTCATGCGTTTGGCGTGCCGGTTGTCTATGTGAACAGCGTCGGAAAACTTGAATATATGCCGGGGATGATGGGCAGAATGATGGAAAGAGCCGGATTTCGGATGAACGGAATGAGTAAAATCTATGGTCTGGAACTGAACGAAATCCAAAGTACCATTCCGGAAGCCGTTGCAGCGGATGTCGGGATTCATCCCGGGCAGCGAGTAAAGGACATCCGCTTTCACGGGGAGGATATCCTTCCGGGAAACTGGCTGTTTAAGCAGTTCATCCTGAAGCCGGACACTGAAGCAGGAATAAAACTGTACAATGCAGGCGTTGCGCAGAAACGGTCTGACGGACTGAATCTGAGGAATCAGGAGAGATTATAAATAAGGGCGGCAGGGCGAGAAAAGTGCAGAGATCGGAACCGTGGACTGCGAAGATCAGAGAGAGGCTATCTGCCGGATTCGGGACAAAACAGGGCTGCGGCGGGAGAATCATCGGGAAATCTGAGCCTGCTCCAAGCGGAGAAAGGCGGGGCATTGAGCGAAAAAAGCCCTGTTTTCCGGGAAAGAAAAGGAAATAAGGGGAATGAAAAATAATTTTCGGAAAATGAAAAAACATTTCGTTTTAGATGCTTAAAATATTAAGCGTAAAATCTTTGACATTATTCCTGCGCTGGATTATACTTAACCAGGAGAAAATTATCGCAGAAAATGGCATGAAATTCTGATGCAGGAGGGAAGTTTTCCGGAAAAAGAGATCCGGTCCGTGGGCGTTTTCAGGACTGTCGGCCGGGAAAAGGAGAACATGAGACCGTTCCCCGGAGCGGATGCAGTGAGCGGGAATGACAAAGTGCCGGACAACGGCTGCATCCGGTCAGAACCTGCCGGACGGGAAAGGAAAAACCGATACGGGACAGAGGCCGGAGTGCTTCCGTCATCCGGAAAGGACGGAGGTCTGAAGCGGGCCGTCATCAGGAGGCAAAAATCCGGCGCGGACCGGAGAGAAAACGGAATTCAGAGCGGTCAGTGGCACGACAGGCAGGTGCAGGAAACAGACCCGTGTTCAGGCTTTTGAAAAGGACGGCATGGAAACGGGAGGACAGAGTCTTCCGGAGAGAATGAACAGGAACGGACCGCTGCAGGGACTGAAAAAGGAACCTGTTCTCTGAAAAGGCTTCCTAAGGAAACGGACATGGAATAGGACCGCGAAAGAACATCCGTCTTTGCCGTGGGTCCT
>CACXHF010000131.1 GCA_902767305.1 uncultured Eubacteriales bacterium | reverse complement strand
GGAATCCGCCGTCCGCATTCAATACCTGGCCCGCCGAATAATCCAGCAGCCCCTCCGCGCAGGCCAGCACCATCCTGGCCACATCTTCCGGCCGGCCGAACCGTTTCACCGGCAGCAGTCCCTCCGCGATCAGCCGCTCATACTTATCATGAACCACTTTCGTCATGTCCGTGTCAATGATGCCGGGTCTGACCTCAAACACCGGAATCCCCTCAGCTGCCAGCCGGTCCGCAAACAGCCGGGTCACCATTCCGACGCCCGCCTTGCTGATGCAGTATTCCCCGCGGGAAATGCTGGAGGTGTACGCGCTCATGCTGCCGATATTCACAATGCGGGGCTGCCAGTCAGGAACGCCGGCATCGCGCTCTGCGAGCATTTCCCTGGCAAACAGCTGACACATGAACAGCGTGCCTTTCAGATTGATTCCGGTTACGCGGTCAAAGCTCTCCTCCGTCATCTCGAGGAGATCCTTCCGCTCCAGCGGCGCCACCCCGGCATTATTGACCAGCAGGTCGATCCGTCCATGCCGGCTGAGGATTTCCCGCAGCGCCGCCCGCCGGTCCTCCTCCCTTGAAATGTCGCAGGGAATGTATTCCCGGTCCTCCGGCAGCTGCTCCGGCCTTTCCCTCCGGGTGCCGGAATAGATCACCGTCCAGTCATGCTCCGTCAGCAGATCCGCGATCCCCCGGCCGATACCCCTGCTGGATCCGGTGACAAACGCTACTCTCACAGCTTATATACCTCCCTGTCACGCACGATGCACCCCGCAGGGGTTCCGTTTCTCAGCAGGACCGCACAGCCACCGCAGGCAACGCAGGAGTGGGCGGCCTGTATCCCATCCCCGCTGCGGAGTTCATGGATAAACTCCGGATTGGCAAAGGCCATCCGGCCAAATCCTGCCATCGCGCAGTGTCCGCCTGCTACCATGCCGGCCGCCAGATTTCCGGCGTACTGCCGCAGATACGAAAATGCGCTCCCCAGGACCGGCACGTTTACCGCGTGCTGGATCTCGCTGACGCCCTGCATCATGCGGCCGATTCCCTCCAGCGGATGCTCATCCGGCACATAATTGCCATGGTCATAAGGCCGGTTCACATGCGGATTCTTATAGGGGTTGCCCATGGTCACATTGATCAGGGGAATGTCAAATTCCTCTTTCAATTCGCGGATCAGACGGACCGGCTCTGTCAGATCAGGCGTCAGGCTTCCGTCCGTGCGGACACCGAACCCATACGGCCAGGCAAATCCGTCGTACACATTCAGCCGGCTGGTAAGGAAAAAGGACGATCCTTTCAGCGCGCTTTTTGCCGAACGGTAACAGTTTTTCAGAAAGCGCGTCCGGTTTTCATAGGATCCGCCGTATGCACCAGGCCGCGTGAATGCCGAAAGCAGTTCACACGCCAGATAGCGGTGACAGCATTTCACGTCCATCCCGTCAAATCCAGCCTGCTGACACAGCGCCGCAGTATGGGCATAGGCCTCCTCAAACCGCCTGAGATCTTCATCGGAGACAATCCGATCTGCCGGCAGCGGCGTATCCTCCAGCGGCGGGCAGGAATAGGCAGTCAGCGGTTCAGGATACCCGTGCGGTTTGGAGTAGCGGCCTGAATTGGTCGCCTGCATGATGATAACCGGTGCATATCCGTTCTCTTTCAGGGAGATTTCACGGACAGTGTCAAGCAGCTTTCTGAACTCATCCACGTTTTTCTCCGTCAGCCACAGCTGATGGGCGGATGCCCGCGTCTCCGGCAGTGTGGCCACCGCCTCAAACCAGATGAGTCCCGGTCCGGCCTTGGCGAAACGATGATACCGCCGGCAGGTCAGTTCACCGGGCGCACCGTCCTCTGTTCCGTCTGTTCCTTCCATGGGCTGAAACGCGATGCGGTTTGCCGCCTGTTTTCCGGCAAGCGGCAGCGCCTTGAAAAGGACAGAAACATCCTCGCTCATCGGAACAAATGCGTTCAGTTTTTTCGCTTCCCTCTCTGCATCCGCCAGAGTGGGGTAATGAAACGCTTCGTGCTTCACCTTAAGCCTCCTCTTGTATCTTTCTATCGTGTATGATACAATAAAAACGTCCGAAAAAATGGTTCATTATCATCTGAAAATATGTAATTTCGATTTCATGAGGAACGCATGTCTTTCAAGATCAAATACAACGACCAGCCCACGTCCAACGGCATGCACACGCATACCTATTACGAAATGCTGTATGTGCTCTCCGGCACAACGGTCCTCACGGTACGGAACAGAGCGTATACCTGCGGACCGGGTTCTCTGGTCTTCCTGAACCCCTTTGATGAACACGCCTCCCGTCCGGTTGAGCTGCCCTATAAACGGTATTATCTGCTGATGCCCGTCACCCAGCTGAAGGCCTTTCACAACGACGTGCTTCTCCTGTCAGTGTTCCGTTTTCACGGAGACCAGTTCCCGTACGCGGTACAGGTCGGAGACCTCAAACCCCGCTTTGATTCCTATTTTTCCCTGCTGATGGATGTCCAGCAGGAGGGCGGCAGTTTTTCAGATACCCGTATGGAAGCGCTGATGACGCTGATTCTGACGGATATCCATGCCATGAGACCCGATCTGTTTATCCCGGCCAACCAGCTCTCCTTCCTCCCCATTCAGGATATCCTGAACGATCTTGACAACTCCTTCTGTGAACCTTTTTCCCTGCAGAAACTGGCCGACAGATATCATGTATCCTCCGGCTGCCTTTCGGCGCATTTCCGCAGGGCAGTCGGCCTCAGCCCGATGCAGTATGTCACGCAGAGCCGGATGCAGCGTGCGCGGCTCCTGCTGCTCAACAGTGAACTGTCCATTGCCTCGATTGCCGCGCAGTGCGGTTTCCCGGATGTCAGCAATTTCGTGCGGCGGTTTCATTCGCAGTTTCAGCTGACGCCCCTTCAGTACCGCCAGCGTCACGAAGACCGGCAGTCCTCCTTTTAATCCGGCTTTCCGGAGAGCCGCACCCGTCAGCTTTTTCCCCCGGAACAGCTTCCTAAAAAACGGATCATGCCAGGCATGATCCGTTTTTCCTGTTATCTGTGTCCTTCTGCCGGTCTGCCCCGGAGTCCTCCCTGTCCGCAGGAGGATTGGCCGAATCCTTTTTCTGCAGCCCTCCGGCGGCTCAGCGGTCTGCGGCCCACTTCCGGAGCACCTCATACAGTTCATCAAAAGACGATGCACAGTAGTCAATTTCGTATTCTTTCATCGCCCTCTGCCAGTCGCCTGAGGGCATGAACCATACCGATTTCAGCGATGCCCGGCAGGCACCAAGCATATCCGAGGTAAGCGAGTCCCCCACCATGATGCAGTTCTCCCGCGGCGCACCGATCTGCTCCAGGCAGATCTCGAAAAAACGGGGATCCGGCTTCATCACGCCCATCTCCTCGCTTACAAACACGCCGTCAACATACCGGTCAAGACCCGTCGACGCAATTCTGCCTCTCGCATTGACGGATGCTCCATTTGAGGCAATATAGATGCCTGCATCCCTTATCCCGCTTTTCAGCCTGTTCACAAAATCCAGTGCCCCCTGCATGGGCACACCGTTAACAGACATCGCGCGGATAAATGCCTCGTTGACCCGGAGCGGATCGGGCAGATCTGCCCCGCACACGCCGAAAATGTACCGGAATCGTTTTTCAAAGACTTCCGTCCTCGTTATCCTCCCCTTCTCCAGTTCCAGCCAGAGGGATTTATTAAAGGCTTTAAACGCTTCGTAGATTTCCTCCGAAAACGAAAGTCCGTTTTCCCTGAGCACAATGCCGAGTGCCCTGTACTCGGAGGCGTGAAAATCCAGCAGTGTCTGATCGAGATCAAAAAGGAAATTCAGACGCATACGGTCCTCCTGTCCGGTCAGGACTGCGCATGACCACACATGGCCTCTGTACAGATGCCCGCCATTGCCGTGATAAAGGGTTCGGTAAATCCGTGGTCCTGTCCGGGAAAACGGATCAGCCGACTATTGCGGTAACTCCGGCACAGCTTTTCGGAATAGCGGATGGATACCAGTGAATCCTCCGTCCCGTGAAAAACGATTACCGGTCCTGTATATTCGGCCGCTTTCTCAAACACGTCATATTCGGGAACCGTATCCGCATAGCACCTGCCCAGGGGAACGCCCATAAACTCGATGCTGCTTTCGCTGATCGTTCCCTTCCGTTTCAGCCAGTCATCCGGAATGCAGAACGCCGGAAACTCCAGAAATATGCCGGCAATTCCGGGAAGATCCGGAGCGGTCAGTGCGGTGACAAAGCCGCCCTGACTGCTGCCAAACAGGTAGATCCGGTCTTTATTGACCCAGTCGAGGGTTTTGATCTGCCCGACGACGATTTTCAGATCCTCCTGTTCAGAGGGAATCGTCATTTCAGTGGTCGACCCTGAACTCTTCGAATTCAGTCCCCCGGAGCAGAAATCATAACAGTATACCGCCACTCCGCGCCCGGCCATGCATTCCGCTTCACCCCGCATTCCCGCGCTGCTC
>CACXHF010000130.1 GCA_902767305.1 uncultured Eubacteriales bacterium | reverse complement strand
CTTACCGGGGGTATTGCAGCCTCTGCGCTGGTCCTGATGTTCCTCAGCGTCCTGCTTTCCGTTCTCTCTGTCCGCATCACTCAGAACATCACCCCCGGCGAGGTGCTCAGACAGAACAAATGCACCCTGAATACCCGTTTTTTCATGCTCTCCCTTCTGCCCCTTGCCCCGCTTGCGGCGGACATACAGCTTCCATCCGGACGCCGGTCCACTTTTCTGATTCACCCGCGTCCTTATGGACATACGGATGCTGTCAATGAGTTTTCCTGCCCGCATGTCGGTGAGTTTTCTGTCGGAATACAGAGCATCACCCTGCAGGACAGTCTGGGAATGTTCAGGTTCAGACGCCGGCTCTCCGGTCTGCAGAATATCCGCATACTGCCGAAAGCCGCATCCGTTTCTCCGGTTCCTGTCAAGCCGGGCAGCGAGGAAGGTACTGCCTCCGCCTATGCCACAACCGACTACACGACCCCGGAAGGGATCCGCGGCTGGATGGACGGAGATGAACTGAAACGTGTTCACTGGAAGCTTTCAGCCAGCCGGCAGACTCTTCTGGTCCGAACCTATGAACAGCAGAACCGTCCGGATACTCTGATCCTCCTGAATACAGGCGGGATTGATCCCCAGAATCTGCATTCTTCGCTGATCATTGATGCCCTGACCGAAAGCTGTGCCGGAACGGTTTCAAGCCTTCTCAGTGAAAACCGGCCTGTCTGCATACCCGTTGCTCAGACCGGTGGTGAAATGCGCGGCGAAAGCATGCGTGCGTTCGGCGAAATCCAGCGCCTGCTGGCTCAGCTCAGATTTACAGATTCCGATCACTTTCCCGAGGTCCTCGAACTCGCCGCACCGCGTCTGCAGAGATCCGGAACCCTCCTGATCTTTTCTCCGGTGATTACACCGCACATTGCTGAGGCGGTGATCCGCCTGTCCCAGTTTGGCACAGGGATCCGCTTTACACTGGCCTGCAGCGAAGAAATTCCGAAAAACGAAATGAAACTGCTTCAAATGCTCGTTTCTGCCAACATTGAAACATTTCAGGTGTCGATATCATAATGAAAGGCTCATTATTTCAGTTTCGAAAGCATTCCTTTTTTGCTTTTCTCCTCTCCCTCTGTCTCAGTTTCGGACTGGCAGGTCCGCTCCATCTGATTCTCGGGCTGACTCCAAGGCCCTTTCTGGTACTGGGAATTTCGGCAGCCACTGCGCTTCTGTTCTTTTTTTCAGGAAGCATCCGACCGCTCCGTTTTCTCCCTTACCCGATTCTTCTCGCTCTTTCTGCCTTTATTCTGTATTCGTACCGGGACGATGCCGTCGCTTTCCATCATGCGCTGATCCTGACGATTAACGGTTCACCGGCCGCTCTTTCGGTCTGGTCCTATCCGCTGACCATCCTGATTACGCTTTTCCTCTCTGCCATTGCATGCGCAGTAGGTGCCGGCGAGGAGCCTCACCTCTCCGCCATTCCCCTCTCGCTGCTTGTCTTTCTTCCGATAGCCATCGGGAAAAACAGCATCAGTCCCCTGTGGCTGCTCCCCTCCATTCTGGCTGTCCTGCTTTCTTTTCGTGAGAGCAGCACGCGGTATTTTGCCTCCATTCTCTCCTCCGCCGCTGCCATTCTCCTGGCCATGCTGCTCCTGCCGCTGATCCCGTCTGACAGTTCAGGGCTTTCCAATGTCGCCAGTGCTGTCCGTAAAGCCATCGACGACTATCTGTTTTTTACCGATGCCAGAACAACCTTTTCTCTGTACGGAGCCGGCTGGCAGCCATACGGCTCCTCACGGCTCGGCGGAAAGGCATCCCCCTCCGAAAACAAAGTCATGCAGGTATTTGCCAGCGGTCCTGTCCTTCTGAGAGGAACCGTGCTCAACGACTATAACGGCTTTTCATGGCAGGACACGATCGGCGGACGCCGCTATCTGTTTATCGATCCTCGTTTTATTTCCATGAGGCAGAATCTCTTTGATTCCAATCGGCCGGACAGATCCGTTTCCGCCCGGCTTCCGGCTGAGGAAGCTATCCGGGTTTACATGGAGGCAGAGAGTACCAGTACCCTCTTCGTCACGCAGCGGTTCAGCAGCCTCAGCGGTCAGGGAATCGTTCCCTACTTTTCCCCCGCCAGTGAACTGTTTGCCACGGAATCCCTGACAGACGGGTCTCTCTATGATTTTAACGGCATCCGGATGACCTCCGGAACTGAAGGAATCCGCGAACTCGTTCTGACAGCTGCCGCATCGCCGGATTCATGGCTCGAGGAAACCATCCGGAATCAGTATCTCGTGCTGCCGGAAATTGTCGAGGAGAATGTCTACGCGCTGGCGCGGAAAATCACGGAAAATGCCCGGACCGATTTCGATCGTGCACTGGCATTGTCCACCTATCTTTCCACGCATTATACCTATACGCTGGATCAGGGAGAGCCGCCCGCTTCCCGCGATTTTGTCTCCTGGTTTCTGTTTACGGAAAAGCGCGGCTACTGCACTTCTTTTGCCAGCAGTCTGACTGTCATGGCGAGGGCCATCGGACTGCCCGCCCGGTACATTGAAGGATATTCAGCCAGACCGGAGCAGGACGGAATTGCCTATGTCACCCAGAAAAATGCACACGCCTGGTGTGAAATCTATTTCTCCGGTTTCGGCTGGCTTCCGTTTGATCCCACCCCCGGTCCGAATTCCGGAAGCGATTCAGGCGGAGCAGCACTTCCGCCGGACCAGACTCCGTCGCCTTCTCCCTCGTCCTCCCCTCCGCCGTCCCCGTCCCCCTCGCCCTCACAGGATCCGACGCCGGCGCCCTCTTCCTCACCGGAAAGTTCTGCGAATCCGTCCCCGACGTATTCACCCGCGCCGACACCCTCCCCGACGCCTGATGACGCACCTGAGGACCCCGGCAGCGAGGATAATCCCCGGGACCGTATGCTCTTTATTCTCCTGCTGTCGATCCTGCTCTTCCTTCTTCTGATTGCCGTTGCAGCACTTCGACTGTATATTACCACGCCTGCCTATGTCTCCGCGCGGCAGAAAAGCCGGCGCAGCGCCCTGCTTGTCTATTATGCTGCCGTTCTGCAGGTTCTGTCGTGCATGCACATCGTTCCGGAATCCGGTGAGGCTCCGGCGACCTTCCTTGCACGGTTTCCCGGACTGCTGCCCGGGCAGATCAACACGGACATGTTCAGCAGAGCCGTATGCGCTGCCGGTTACAGCCGCCGCAAGCCTGACCCGAAGGAACTGGAAGAGGCGGATCAGCTCTATCGCCGGATTACCGCTCAGCTGTCTGTTCCGGCGCGTCTGAGACTGCTCAGAAGCCGGCTTTTCCACGGGCTTCCCCTGAGATCTCTCAACTGAAATACGGCAGAAAGTGACAGGCTTTCTGCCGTTTTCCATTTCATTTTTCTCTGCAGATGCAGCCGTCTGAGTTCCAAATTATTCATTGACAAACGGTTTCTATTCGCCTATACTACCATGGAATTTGGTTCGCTCCCCTCTGAAAAAGAATCCGGAGCGAATCAGATGATTCTGCGCATCGCTGGGAGCTGTTTCAGATGATTGAACTATGGAAAATGCCCGTTTCCGGTCTGCGTCCCGATTTCAGTCGGCGTATTTATATCTGTCTTCCGTCCGGATATGACGGGCAGCCGGAAAAACATTTCCCGGTTTTCTACCTCTTTGACGGCCAGAACCTCTTTTTTGATGAGGATGCTTCATTCGGCAAGTCCTGGAACCTGACAAAGTTCATGGAAGAATCTCAGGCAGAATGCATTCTCGTGGGCATTGAAAGCAGTCCTTTCGGAGACGATCGCCTCTGCGAATACTCTCCTTTTCCGCATCAGACACCGGAACTTGGTTCGATTGACGCCTATGCCGATACGACCCTCGGTTTTATCATTAATGAGCTTAAGCCCAGAATTGACCGCTGTTTCCGGACGCTTTCCGACCGTGAACACACCTATATCGGCGGTTCGTCCATGGGCGGCCTGATCAGTCTGTATGCAGTCACCGACTATAATGCGTGTTTTTCAAAAGCGGCATGCCTTTCCCCAAGTCTGTGGGTAGATCCGGAGCAGGTCAGTGAAATGATCCGTCTGTCCTCTCCACTGCCGCACACCCAGGTCTATCTGGATTACGGTTCTGAGGAAATGGGCAATCATGCGGCCACCTGTGATGCCCTCCTTGAGACTGTCACTCTCCTGCTCCGTCTCAATGTGGATCTCACATTCCGTATTGAGCCGTATGGAAATCACTCCGAAGCATCCTGGGAACAGCGTGTTCCCATCTTCATGCGCTGCCTCAGAATCGTCTGAACGCTCACGGCAGCGCGCAGCGGACTTAAAAGGAGACCAGAACTATGGAAGTACGCTATTACAAAGAATATTCCCCCGCGCTCGGACGCGATATGGAATTCAAGGTTTACGGTCATCAGGGAAAACCTGTACTGTTCATTCCCTGCCAGGCCGGACGTTTTTATGATTTCGAGAATTTTCATATGACCGATATCTTTTCGCCCTGGATTGAGAGTGGAAAAATCACCGTCTACTCCATCGATACCATCGATAATGAAACCTGGGCGGATAAGGGCGGCGACCCCCGCAGGCGCATTGAGCGCCACGAGCAGTGGTATCATTACATCGTGGATCAGATGGTTCCCCGTATCGGCGACCTCTCCGGTGAGCGTAATCATTCCTATACACCGATCATGACATTTGGCTGTTCTCTGGGCGCCATGCATGCGGCCAATCTGTTTTTCCGTCGTCCGGATCTGTTTGATTCCGTTCTCGCCCTCTCCGGCATCTATGATTCCCGGGACAGTTTCGGGGATTATATGGATGATCTGGTCTATATGAACTCACCCTGCGACTATATCGCCGGAATGTCCCCCAATCATCCCTATATCCGTATGTACAATGAACGCCGGATCATTATCTGTGTCGGTCAGGGTGCCTGGGAAGATGTCCTGAAAGAGGGAACTGCCCGGCTGAAAGGCGTCCTTGAAAGCAAGGGCATTGAAGCCTGGGTGGATTTCTGGGGCTTTGATGTCAACCATGACTGGGACTGGTGGTACAAGCAGACCGCCTACTATCTGCCTTTCCTGATGGGAGAAGCCTGACGGCAGCATCTGCTGTTCCGGATACCGAAAACAGCGGCATCCGATCATCATACCATTTGTCCGGCAGCGGGCAGGTCTGCCCTGTGAAAATCGGAGTGCCTGCCTTTATCCGCGGGATGCGCTGCCAGGTGATGAATATCTGGAGGAAGCACTTATGCAAAACTTTATCTTTATTTCACCGAATTTCCCCACCAACTACTGGAAATTCTGTTCTGAACTTCAGAAAAACAACGTCCGCGTTCTCGGCATCGGAGACTGTCCGTATGATCAGCTCATGCCCGAACTGCGCGGCTCACTGACCGAGTACTACAAGGTATCCTCTCTTGAAAACTATGAGGAAGTTTACCGGGCCGTCGCCTTTCTCATTTACAAGCACGGCAAAGTCGACTGGCTGGAGAGCAATAACGAATACTGGCTTGAACGGGATGCTGCACTTCGCACCGCCTTCAACATCACCACCGGTTTCCATACGGAGGATATGCATGCTGTCAAGCTGAAATCCGCCATGAAGGAATACTATGCGAAAGCAGGAATTCCGACCGCAAAATGGCATCTGGTGGACAATTATGATTCCTGCCGGAACTTCATTGAGCAGGTGGGTTATCCGGTTATTGTCAAGCCCGATAACGGTGTCGGCGCCAACCATACGTACAAACTCCGCAATGACGCAGAGCTGGCTGCTTTCCTGACGGAAAAGCCCGACGTCCAGTTCATCATGGAAGAGTTCGTCCGCGGCACGGTTCATTCCTATGATGCCATTATCGATCCCTATGGAAATCCGATTTTTGAAACCGGAAATGTAACCATGGATTCCATTATGGACATTGTCAATACCAATGGAAACTCCTGTTACTACATTGAGAAAACTCTGCCGGACGATATCCGGGACTGCGGCCGGCGTACCGTAGCGGCGTTCGGCGTTCGCAGCCGCTTCATCCATTTCGAGTTCTTCGTTCTGGATGAGGATCAGCCGCTCGGCAGAAAAGGCGACATTCTCGGACTCGAGGTCAATATGCGTCCCTCCGGCGGCTTCAGCGCCGACATGTTCAACTTTGCCAATTCGACGGATGTCTATAAAATCTGGGCTGACATGGTTGCCTACGGCAGCACCCTGGTCACCTCCGAAGGACGTGAACACTTCTACTGCTGCTACTGCGGACGCCGTGATGGGCTCAATTTCGTCATGGATCATGCCGCGATCATGCAGAAATACGGAAACCGCATCAAGATGGTCCAGCGCATTCCGAAGGCCCTCTCCGGTGCCATGGCCGATATGATGTATCTGGTCAATGTCAATACTCCGGAAGAGAAAGCCGAGTACTATCATGATCTTCTGGAAACCCGCTGACCAGAACGGGGTTCTCCGGACACATTCTGCCGACAACTGCAAAAAAGACGATGCCTGCGCATCGTCTTTTTTTATGCGTGAAGGACTGCGGTCAAGGCTAAGTCTGCCGCCATAAGGTCCGGTTCCTGAACCCTTTTGTGTCTGT
>CACXHF010000129.1 GCA_902767305.1 uncultured Eubacteriales bacterium | reverse complement strand
GAACAGATGAAGCTGGAACCTGATATCCATTCTCTCGGGCTTATCACCTGCGACAGCGACGATGTCGGCTATACTGCACTGGACGAAGCAACCAAAAAAGCCAGTGTTTCTGTCTGCTATGCTCAGTCCATGTATGCAGGCGCAGCCAATGCCAATACAGCCCTGGCCGGTGAATTTCTTGGCATTCTGGGAGGTCCGACACCCGATGAGGTTCAGAGCGGGCTTGAGGCAGCCATTCACATGATTCAGTATGATGCCTGTTTTTTCTCTGCCAATGCAGATGACAGCGTCGTCTATTATGCCCATTGCATCAGCCGGACCGGCAGCTATCTCTCAGCCCAGTGCGGCATTCCGGAGGGCAGTCCTCTCGCCTATCTCATTGCGCCTCCGCTTGAGAGCATCTATGCACTGGACAAAGCACTGAAAGCTGCTCAGGTACGCATTGCGGCTTTTTACGGACCGCCCTCGCCGACAAACTTCGGCGGAGGACTTCTGACCGGCTCCCAGTCAGACTGCCGGGCGGCATGCGAAGCCTTTGCCCGGGCAGTCATTGATGTGGCAAATGCGCCAATCAGCTGGCGTGAACGATAAAATAACCGAAAGGAAGGCAGTTCATGGAAATTACAGCCCTGGGGATGATCGAAACAAGCGGCCTGCTGACCGCCATCGAAGCAGCTGATGCCGGGCTGAAAGCGGCCAATGTACACCTGCTGGGAACTGATTATGTCCGCGGCGGACTGGTCATGGTTCGCTTTGAGGGAAGCGTGGCTGCCGTCCAGGCAGCCGTGGACGCCGGAGCCATGGCAGCACAGCGGGTTGGACATGTACTCAGTGCACATGTCATTCCCCGCGCCATGCCTGAGGTATTCTGCATGCTCGCCAGCGATCCGTCTGTCGGTCCGGGAAAGCGTCACAACGGCGGATGTGCTGCCTGCGGTGGATGCGAAGGAGGCCGGCGTGAACTGCAGGGAAACTGCCTGCGGGAGCACGGTTCAGCTGATGTGCCTGTACCGAATCCCCGAACAGCTTCTGTCCCCGAACCTGCACAAAAGACAAAGGATCCCCATTCCGGTCCTGCAGAGCACCCGGAAGATTCGTGCGCCGATTCTGCAGAGCATCTCAAGGACGCATCTTCCGATCCTGCAGAGCATTTCAAGGATTCATCATTCGATCCTGCAGAGCATTTTAAGGATTCATCATTCGATCCTGTACAGACATCGGAGATTTTGCCTGCTGGTGCTTCTCCGGATCTCAGGGAACTCTCCGGCTGGCGTGTCGTCGAGCTTCGAAGCTTTGTGCGCAAGCTTCCGGACTTCCCTCTTAATTCCAACAGCATCCGTTATGCAACCAAAGCACAGCTCTTGGATGCACTTGAAAAATATTACAGACAATAACCTCATTCCCGATAAAGAAAGGAAGCGTATGCCATGGAACTGGACAAGGACCTTGCCTCCATACAGGAAGCGCGGGACCTGGTAAGAAAAGCAAAAGCCGCTCAGGCTGTACTGGCAGAGATGGATCAGCAGCAGGTGGATCGGATTGTGGCCTCCATGGCCGCTGCTGCAGAAAAGGCGGCACAGAAACTGGCGCAGATGGCAGTCCGTGATACGGGGTTTGGCAAAGAGAACGACAAGATTACCAAAAACCTGTTTGCCGCCCGTACTGTCTATGAATTCATCAGGAACGAAAAAACCATCGGTATTATCCGGGAGGATAAGGAAAAGAAGATGCTGGAGGTAGCCGTCCCGGTGGGCGTGGTCGCCGGACTGGTTCCCAGCACCAATCCTACCAGCACCACCATTTTCAAGGCGCTGATCTCTGTCAAAGCAGGAAATGCCCTGATTGTCTCCCCTCACCCGTCAGCCCTGAACTGTATCGGGGAAGCGGTCCGTATCCTGAATACAGCCGCCGTGGAAGCAGGTGCTCCTGATGGTCTGATCACCATGATGACCATTCCCACTCTGGGCGGTACCCAGGAACTGATGAAGCTCAGCAACATGATTATTGCCACCGGCGGCAGCGCGATGGTGAAAGCCGCTTACTCCAGCGGAACACCTGCCCTTGGCGTAGGTCCCGGTAATGTTCCAGCCTATATAGAGCGGACAGCCGATATTCCCAACGCCGTACGCCGCATCATTGCAAGCAAGACTTTTGATAACGGTACGATCTGTGCCTCTGAACAGAGTGTTGTGACCGAGGACTGTATCCGTGATGAGGTCATCGCTGAGTTCAAGCGTCAGGGCGGTTACTTTGTATCCGGTGAAGAGCAGAAAAAACTGGAAGCGATTATCCGGCGGCCGGGTGCAGAAACCGTCAATCCACGTATTGTGGGCAAGAGTGCGCTGGATATTGCCAAAATGGCCGGTATTTCGGTCCCTCTGGACACAAAAGTCATCCTGTGCATGCAGGACGGCGTCGGAAAGGAGTATCCGTTCTCTATTGAAAAACTTTCCCCGCTGCTGGCTTTCTACACTGCTCCTGACTGGCAGCACGCCTGCGAACGCTGTCTGCAGCTTCTTCGTTACGGCGGAATCGGACACAGTCTGTCCATCCATACCAGCAATCCGGAACTGGTACGCACCTTTGTCCTCAAAAAGCCCGTCTCCCGGCTGCTGGTCAATACCGGCTCAACCCAGGGCGGCATCGGCGCCACTACCGGCATCAGCCCGTCCTTTACCCTGGGCTGCGGCGCAGTCGGTGGAAGTGCAACCAGTGACAATGTCACCGTTCATCATCTCTATCAGATCCGGCGTGCTGCCTATGGTCTGATTGAGCCTGAGGAAGTCAGCCAGCGTACCGGCAGCTGCCCGTCCTGTGCTCCAGTATCTGCGTCCGGAAGCATCACTCCGGATGAAATGGAACGCATCGTCCAGGCTGTTCTGCGTCAGGTCCGTGGTCAGT
>CACXHF010000128.1 GCA_902767305.1 uncultured Eubacteriales bacterium | reverse complement strand
GCGGTGGGATTCGAACCCACGAGGGCTTTCACCCTACCTGATTTCGAGTCAGGGCCGTTATGACCACTTCGATACACCTCCAGGTGTGTGCTGTTCAACGAAGAATGCTCTTTTCATTCCTTTTCAGACAACAACGCTATTATAATGCACACGTTTCCCCCTGTCAAGAACCGTTTCCAGCTGCAAATCTGCTGAGGTCCTGCAGGATTTCCTTTCCCGGCGAAAACAGACAGGAGCGTCAGAATAATGGGACTCTTTCCGGAAAAACATCCGAAGGATATATTCCCGGAAAGAGTCCCTGTTACTTTCTGTTTACCGTTTTATTGTACCGGCAAATCAGCCTTTGGATGCCATATCGACGATTTCCATCGAACGGCGGATAAAGGCTGTCATCTGCTCCGCATTCAGCGGCTTATTGGAAAGTGCTGCCAGATCATACAGCTGCTTCATCAGCAGAACACTCCGCTCGTCCTTTTCCCGCTCGGACAGATGTGCAATGGTTTCATTCCGGCTGTTCAGAATGACATTATAGCTGGACGGCATATCAAACTGACGTTCACCATACAGACGGCTCATGTCGCTGAACCGGCGCATCTGCTCGTCCTCAATCAGCATCACAGGCACATCTGCATTGGCAAGAGGCTTCACCTCTACCTTTGTATCGTCTTTCCCAAGTGCCTCTTTCACCAGTGCGGTCATCTTTTCCGCATCGATGCTGTTCTCGTGCTCCTCCTTATCCACCAGCGAATCCACTTCGGAGTCGACACGGCGGAAAGACATCTTGTCATCTCCGCTGTTTCTGTATTCAAGATAGGAGATAAAGTTGAGATCGATCGGATGATCCAGAACAGCCACATCAATGCCCCGTTCGGTGAACAGACGGATCGCAGCATCCTGGCGGGCCGCATCGGCCGTATAAACCATCTTGTCCGCCAGCTTCTCATTGTTGCGCTCTTTGTATTCCTTGAGCGTCAGCATCTTGCCTTCCGTCGTCTTGAACAGCAGGCATTCATTCATCCGCTCCGCAAACTTTTCATCCTTGATGACGCCGTACTTGATAAACGGATGAATATCCGGCCAGAATCCTTCATATTTCTCGCGTTCCGTCTTGAACATACCGGTCAGACGGTCTGCCACTTTCTTGGTAATATGATTGCTGATTCTCTTCACATATCCATCATTCTGCAGGAATGAACGGGAAACGTTCAGCGGGAAATCCGCACAGTCAATGACGCCTTTGAGAAGCATCAGGAACTCCGGAATAACTTCCTTGACATTGTCCGCCACAAAAACCTGGCCGGAATACAGCTTGATCTGTCCTTCCATGCTGCCAAAGTCATTCTTGAGCTTCGGGAAGTACAGAATTCCCTTCATCTTGAACGGATAGTCAACATTGAGGTGAATCCAGAACAGCGGATCCTCATACTCCATAAACGTGCTGTGATAGAATTCCTTGTATTCCTCTTCCGTGCATTCGGACGGATTTTTCAGATACAGCGGATGAGTATTGTTGATCGGCTTCTCCTCCGCCTTCTTCTGTTCCTTGTTCTCCTCATCAATTGACTCGGCTTCGCTGACCGCATCGGCATCCGTTACAACCGCGTCACCCTCTTTTGCGGCATCAGCCTTTGCTTTTTCCGCCTCTGCCTTCGCCTTGGCCTCAGCCTCGCGCTTGAGCTCTTCCTCCGTTTTGATGTTGACCAGATAAATCGGAACCATCATGAAAGAGCAGTAGCGGTTCAGAACCTCCCTGACGCGCCACTGATCCAGGAACTCGCTCTCCGCTTCGGCGATATGCAGAATGATTGTCGTTCCGCGTTCCGCTCTGTTTCCGCGGGACATGGCAAAATCCATTCCGTCCTCGCTCTCCCAGTGTACGGGCTCCGCACCCTCACGGAAGGACAGCGTTTCAATGGTCACCTTGTCCGAAACCATGAACACCGAATAGAATCCGAGACCAAAGTGTCCGATAATGCCGGAGTCCTCCTGCTTCTCGGACTTGGCATACTCCTCAAGAAACGACTTGGCACCGGAAAAAGCAACCTGATTGATATTGGTCTTTACCTCATCTGCGGTCATGCCGACGCCGTTATCGATAAAGCGCAGCTCACGTTTATCCTTATCGACCTCAACGCGGATCGCACCGTCTTTTGCCGCCTCCGCATCAACCATTCTGAGTTTGGTAATGGCATCGCAGCCGTTGGAAACAGCCTCGCGAATAAAAATATCCTTATCGGAATACAGCCATTTTTTAATGATGGGCATTATATTCTGTGCATCAATCGATACACTTCCACGAATTTCATCCATTGTTTTATGTTCCTCCTTCACCTGGATTAGACTCCCTTGCAGGTGCAGTGTGTATTGTATCGCCAGTGAATCGATCTGTCAATATAAAATTAGCACTCAACTGTGTTGAGTGCTAACAATTCTTTTACCGGTCAGTCATCAGCAGACGATATTCAGCAGACGTCCGGGGACAAAGATGACCTTCCGGATCTGTGCATCGCCCACCAGCGCCTTTACCTTTTCATTCTGAAGCAGTTTTTCTCCGTCCTCCCGGGTCAGTCCGTTGGGCACCATGATTCTGCCGCGAACTTTTCCGCGGATCTGTACGGCGATCTCCACCTCATCCGCCACCAGTTTGTTCTCATCCCATACCGGCCACTTCTGACGATAGATCGGATCGCCAAATCCGCACATTTCCCACATTTCCTCGGTAATATGCGGAGAAACCGGATTCAGGCACAGCAGCAGCATCCGCAGTTCGCCGCGGGAAATGCTTCCGATGCTGTAAATCTCGTTTACATAGGACATCATGGCAGCAATGGCCGTGTTGAACTTCATCCGCTCGTAGTCCTCGGAAACCTTCTTGATCATTGCATTGGTTGCAACCTCCGCCTCCGGACGGACCTCCTCGACTTCCTTTACCATATCCATGAGACGCCAGACACGCTCAAGGAAGCGGCGGCAGCCGCGGGCACCTTCGGTCGACCACGGAATCGCCTGATCAAATGCACCCATGAACATCTCGTACATTCTGAACGCATCCGCACCGATCTCTGCAATGGTATCATCCGGATTGATGACGTTTCCTCTGGACTTGCTCATTTTCTCGCCGTTGGCTCCCAGAATCATTCCGTGACTGGTTCTCTTCTGATAAGCCTCCTGGTTTGGAATCGCACCGATGTCATGCAGGAACAGGTTCCAGAACCGTGCATACAGCAGATGCAGCGTCGTATGCTCCATGCCGCCGTTGTACCAGTCGACCGGCATCCAGTATTTGAGCTCATCATAGTCCGCCAGTGCCTTGTCATTATGCGGATCCGCATAACGCAGGAAGTACCAGGAGGAACCGGCCCACTGAGGCATTGTATCCGTTTCGCGTCTGGCAGGGCCTTTGCAGCAGGGACAGGTGGTATTCACCCAGTCCGTCATCTTGGAAAGCGGGCTCTCACCGGAATCGGTCGGTTCATAGTTGTCCACTTCCGGCAGCAGTACCGGCAGTTCATTTTCCGGAACAGGGACCCATCCGCACTTCTCACAGTATACCAGAGGAATCGGCTCGCCCCAGTAACGCTGACGGGAAAATACCCAGTCTCTCAGTTTGAAATTGACCTTTCTTTCACCGATTCCGCGCTCTGTCAGCCAGTCAATAATGGCCTTCTTTGCCTCCTGTACGGAAAGTCCGTTCAGGAATCCGGAATTCACCAGCGTCCCTGTTGCCACATCCGTATAGGCCTCTTTCTGGACATCCTCGCCGCCGGCAACCACCTCAATGATCGGCAGATTGAACTTCTTGGCAAATTCCCAGTCACGGGTATCATGGGCCGGAACCGCCATGATGGCACCGGTTCCATAGGTCGACAGAACATAATCCGCCACAAAAACCGGAATTTCCTTGCCGTTCACCGGATCAATCGCCTTGATTCCGCGGAGCTCCACGCCGGTCTTCTCTTTCACCAGCTCTGTCCGCTCAAAATCGCTCTTCTTTGCTGCTGCATCCCGGTATGCCACAACCTCATCCCAGTTTTCAATGCGGTCACGAAGGCTGTCCACTGCCGCATGCTCCGGGGCCACCACCATATAGGTTGCTCCGAAAAGCGTGTCCGGACGGGTTGTATAGACACGCAGTCTGACATCTGAATCCTTAATGACAAAGTCCACCTCAGCGCCTTCGCTGCGGCCGATCCAGTTGCGCTGCTGAACCTTGACTTTCTCAATGAAATCCACATTGTCCAGTCCGTCCAGAAGCTGCTGCGCATAGGCCGTGATTTTCAGCATCCACTGACTCTTTACCCGGCGCACAACCTCTGTTCCGCAGCGTTCGCATTTTCCTGCAACCACTTCCTCATTGGCGAGTCCGCACTTGCAGCTGGGACACCAGTTGACCGGCATTTCCATTTTATACGCCAGTCCCTTTTTGTACAGCTGCAGGAAAATCCACTGTGTCCACCTGAAATACCGGGGATCCGTCGTATCCACCTCACGGGACCAGTCAAAGGAAAAACCGATCCGTTTGAGCTGTTCGCGGAAATGGTTGATATTCTTCTCCGTCACGCCTGCCGGGTGAACGTGATTCTTAATGGCGTAATTCTCCGTCGGCAGACCGAATGCATCCCAGCCGATCGGAAAGAGCACATTGTACCCTTCCATTCTGCGCTTGCGGGCAATGATATCCATTGCCGTATTGCTGCGCGGATGGCCGACATGCAGTCCCTGACCGGAGGGATACGGGAACTCAATCAGTCCGTAAAACTTCGGTTTTTCGTGACTGCTCTCCGCCTCAAAGCAGTGCGCTTCCTCCCAGTTTTTCTGCCATTTTCTTTCAATTGTTTCCGGATCGTATACCTTGTTCATATTTCCTCCAAAAGATAAGCCCCTGCGCAAAGCACAGGGGCGTAATTAACGCTGTACCACCCTGCTTCGATTGCAGTTGCAATCCTCAGCAGCCTTTATCTGGCCGGTCATTTACGGAACCACCCGCTGAATCTTTTCCATTCAGTGCTCAGGAGTGAGTAATCCGGCATGGTCACTGCTGCCTCGCACCCTCCGGCAGCTCTCTTGATATGCCCGCACACCGTTTCTTTCCGTCATCGCATCTCTTTTTCGGTGCTGTCATTGTAACTGGACAGGTCCCTGTTGTCAAGAGAAAACTCCAGTCCCGGCAAATATCCCGTTCCGGCCTTTTCCGGCAGATTTCAGTCCGGCTCAAGACCGGCCGGAACATAATCCCCGGACGCTGTCAGTTTAAGCGTCAGATCTGCCGGAAGCGACTTTTCAAGACACAGTTCTGCATTCCGCAGGTCGCTGAATTCCACAAATTCCACCGCTTTTTCATACGGCATTCCACTGGCGGTCTTGCGTTCAATGAGCCGGCTGCGCAGCATGTCCGGACTGGCCTGTATCCGCACCGTATAATCCGCATAACGGTGAAGTTCCCGCCAGCCGGGTACATCCAGAAGGAGATAATTTCCCTCAAGCAGCAGAATCTCCCCTTCTGTCCGGAAGACGTTTTCCACAGGATTGTGGAGAAGTCTGTTATAGGCCGGCCACCCGATCACCTCACCCGCAGCCGCTTTCCTGACCGCCTCCGTCAGTGCCGGCAGATCGAAGGTTTCCGGTGCCCCCTTGATGTCCACCAGAGAAACGGTTCTGCCGTCCCTGACGGTTGTATGTGCCAGGAGGTCTTCCTGTCTGCGGTGAAAACCGTCCATTCCGAGAACCGTCACATCGGCAAGACCTGACAGAAACTGACAGAGCGTGCTTTTCCCGGCCGCCGGAGGCGCCGCAAGCATGACCAGAATCCGGCGCTGTTTTTCCGCCCGGAGTTCGGATAAATGCCTGAGAAGCGGCATGAATACCGTTTTTACCGTCTCATCCGAATAATGGGCATGCACCTCAAGTCCGTTGATTTCAACCGTGTATTCCATCCGTCTCCTCCGTCCACTCAAATTCCGGCCGGCTGCCGGCGGAATGATCCGGCCGTTTCAGAAATACCGCTTCCAATTCACTGGAATCCTCCGGCGAATAGCGGTAGTCAAGCGATGAAAAGGATCTGAGCGCTTCCTCCGATTCTGCACCGGTCTGTGCCAGATGGCGGACCATCGCCCCTCTTGCCATTTTGGCATAGACCCCTTTCTGCACAATCTTTGTTCCTTTTTTTTCGCCGAAAATGCAGGTAATCATCCGGTCATTCCCGGTCAGATACGGCCGGACAGCCCGGGAATACTCCTCTGAGGCAAGATTGATCAGGATTCCGTCCTCCGGATGAACCGCACGATACAGTTTCTCTCCCCAGAATGCATAAAGATCCTTTGCCCCGCCTGCATGCAGTCCGGCCTGCATTTCGAGCCTGTACGGGACAACCCCGTCATAAGGCCTCAGCACACCGTAGAATCCGGAGAGAATTCTCAGATGATTCTGAATGTACGCTTTCATGGACGGGGTGAACGATTCAGGATCCATGTAAAGATACTGAATGCCGTCATAAGCAAGAACAGCCGCCGTACGGACACTGTGCCGCATCTCCGACAGCTGTTTTTCAGCGGCACCGGCGATGCGCCCGCTGCATTTCCACAGGGTTTTCCGTTCCTCCGCGGACAGTTTTTCAAGGCAGCTCAGAATCTCCTGTGACTCTTTCCGATATTCCGGTTCCGACTCCGGCACGGCACCGGCCAGAGTCCGCATCTTTTTGGCAGGAGAAATCAGAATCCGCATCTGCCGGTCCCTCCGGATTCTCTGTACTGCACGGCATCCCCGGCCGTCCTGGCCAGTATCCGGATGACCTCCACCGGATATTCACCCACCGCCGTTTCCGATGTCACCATCAGGCTTGACGCACCGTCAAGAACGGCATTGAAGATATCGCTCACCTCTGCGCGTGTCGGAACGGCACTGTGTTCCATGGAGGAAAGCATCTGCGTGACCACCATAAACGGCACGCCGGCCATCCGGCACCGGGATGCGATTTCCTTCTGTACACAGGGAAGATGCCACAGAGGAACCGCATTTCCAAGATCGCCTCTGGCAATCACAATTTCATCCGCATGACCAAAGAAATCACTGAGATGCCGGACACCGTCAAGATTTTCAATCTTGGCCATCAGGCGGACCGTTTTCCCGCCGCAGTCATCCAGTGCCTGCCGCACCTCTCTCAGATCACCCTCTGAACGGACAAAGGGCTGCATCACCGCATCGATTTCCTGCGCGACGGCATCCCGGATATTCTCCCTGTCCATCTGCGTCAGTGCCGGTCCCTGAACGGATTTTCCCTCAATGGCGATGCTTTTCCGGCTCTTCAGACATCCGCCCCGGATGACCCGTGCCTCGTCCCCGCTGAGAGCCTCAAGCTCAATCCGCCCGTCATCCAGCAGCAGCCGGTCTCCTTTTTCAATTTCCCGCCGGACACTTTCCTCAAGGGGAATGCCCTCCGCATGCAGCCGGACTTTTTCGCCCGGATTCAGCTGCATCGGCTCCCTCAGAACACCGATCCGCATCTCCGGCCCCTGCAGATCCATCAGAAGACCTGCATGAAGTCCGCACAGTTTCTCTGCACAGCGGATTTCATCAAGGGCACGTTCCGCCTCCCGGACAGTTGTATGCGAAAGATTCAGGCGGATGCCCGTCATCCCCGCCTCAAGCATTCCTGCCAGGATCTCCCGGTCCGCACAGGACGGACCGAGTGTTCCATAGATTTCCATTATTCCTCCAGCATCGTCAGAATATCCGTGTATTCGCTCTCATAGGCATGTGCTTTTTCGGACATCTTCTTAATCTTCTCTACTTCCTGTGCCGCCTTCGGAATCAGCTGTACGGTTCCGGCCCCTCCGATGCATCCGCCGGGACAGGCCATTCCCTCAATCAGGTATCCGTTCAGCTTGCCCGCCTTTGCCCGCATCATCATTTTCCTGCATTCATTGAGTCCCTCCGCATGTTCGACTTTCACCTCACGGTCGGGATCAATGTTCTTAATGCAGTTGACAACCGCATTGGCCACGCCGCCGCTCACGGAGAAGCCGCGTCCGTCCGAACTGGCACTGCTGGGCACCTTGATGGATTCAAGCGTGCTGAAATCAATTTCCTTTGCCTCAAACATTCCCATGACTTCCTCGAATGTCAGAACAAAGTCAACGTCGCTGCGGATCGTCCGGCGGCTCGCCTCAAGCTTCTTGGCCGCGCACGGTCCGATAAAGGCTACCTTGCAGCCCGGATGCTGTTTTTTAATCAGGCGTCCGGTCAGAACCATGGGCGTCAGTGCCATGCTGATGCAGTTTGCATGGGCCGGAAACTCCCTCTTGGCCATGACCGACCATGCCGGACAGCAGGAGGTTCCCATAAACGGCAGTTCATCCGGCACCTCTTTGATGAAGTCCTTGGCCTCCTCCACCGTACACAGATCGGCTCCGATCGCCACCTCCACCACATCCCTGAATCCCAGCCGGATAAATGCGTCACGGAGTTTTTCCGTCGTCAGTTCCTTTCCGAACTGTCCGGCAATGGCCGGTGCAATGGCTGCATAAACCGGCGTCTCACTGCGGATTGCCTGAATGCACTGGAAGATCTGCGCCTTGTCCGCAATGGCACCGAAAGGACAGTTGGCCAGACACATCCCGCAGCTGACACACTTTTCCTGATCAATCTCCGCCCGTCCATACTCATCACTGTGGATGGCCTTCATTCCGCAGGCCACGGCACACGGACGCTCCATCCGCAGAATGACCCCGTACTGACACACCCCCATGCACTTTCCGCATTTGATGCATTTGTTCTGATCGATATGCGCCCGTCCCCGTTCAAAGGTAATTGCCTCTTTCGGGCAGACCTGACGGCACGGCTGTGCAAGACATCCCTGGCACTGGTCCGAGATGACAACCTTGTTGTCCGGACAGGCATGGCAGGCAAACTTGATGATGTTGATCAGCGGCGGCTGATAATACTTTTCCGGATGAACGCATTCCTCCGCCCCGCGTGAAACCGGCGCGTGCTCCGTCACATCGCGCAGAGGAAGTCCCATTGCCAGACGCATCCGCTCCTTGACAATGGCCCGCTCAAGAAAAACACTCTCTCTGTACGTGGAAACCTCTCCCGGAATAATCCGATAGGGGATATTTTCCATATCCGCCAGACTGCCTTCCTCATAATTATAGGAAAGCTTTGCCACCTCCGAAAACACCTTTCTGCGGATATCATTGATCGACGTATGAATTCCTCTCATTCCCATAACTGCTTCCTCCTGTACACAGCGGATGATTCTCTCTGATTTCTTCTGAAAGTATACCATTTCCCTCTCTCACAAGGCAATGCTCAATTTCCGCTTCCCATCCTCCGCATTTGACCCTCCCTGTTCCGTATCTGTAATATAAGTCAGAAAAAGTCAAAGATAGTTGCAATATATCTGACTTTCTTTGACTTTTTAGAGATATTTTTAATAAAAATTAAAAATTTCATTAAAAATTAGCACTCTCGTATTGACAGTGCTAAAACGTTGTGATATCCTATGCTCGTTCCTGACAGAGGGAACGCAGCAGAGACTGCATTTTCAGATACAGAACAATCAATCAACAGACTGGAGGAATGAACAATGATGATGCTTTCGAACATTTTTGACAATATATTTGACGACCGTTTCTTTGGTTTCTTCCCGGCAGTGAACGGTTTTTCCGACCGCAGCGAGCCGCTGATGAAGAGCGATATCAGTGAATACGACGACCATTACGATCTGTCCATGGAGCTGGCCGGGTACGGCAAGGGCGATATCCGGGTGGATCTTGAAAACGGGTACCTGACCGTTCAGGCCATGCACAATGACAGCAGGGATGAGCAGGACGAAAAAGGCCGCGTCATCCGCAGTGAACGGTATACCGGCAGCTGCCAGAGAAGCTTCTATGTGGGCGACAGTGTGAAGAAAGAGGACATCCAGGCCGCATTCAACGACGGGATTCTTCACCTGAACATCCGCAAACCGGCTCTCAACGCGCCGGAGGATCAGACCCGCTATATTGACATCCAGTAAGGAAAAGGAGGATCAGACCATGATGAATTCTTTCATGAATCCGTCCGCCGGAAACCACATGACAGGTTCACGCCAGGACCCTGCGGTCCGCCCCATGCGCTGTGACATGCTTGAATTTGAAGACCGGTATGAACTGGCGCTTGAACTGCCGGGATTCCGGAAAGAGGAAATCCGGATCTCCCTCCGGGACAGTGATCTGACCGTTGAGGCTGAACATACAGCGCAGGAAAATTCCGGAAAAATGCTCCGCAGTGAACGGTACACCGGTCCGTATGCCCGTTCCTTCCACATCGGAAAGAACATTGACAGTGACCATGCCGATGCCGCCTATACGGACGGCCTTCTGAGAATAACGCTCAGGAAAGCCCCGAAATCCGGCGGAACGATTGAAATACAGTAATTCAAAAGGCGAATCACCCGGCAGGTGATTCGCCTTTTTCATGCATGAAACGGTTTCAGCCCTCGACGGTATCCGTCCCGTTCGGTCCTCTGTAGATAAATCCAAGCATCGTAATATCGTCAAACGGATCCGCATTTCCAACAAAGTCGGAAATGTCTTTTCTTACTCTGGGCAGCGTTTCCGTCATGTGTTCATTTTTCTCCGCATTCAGCGCCTTCAGCAGCCGGTCTGTTCCGTACTGTTCAACCTCTTCATTGATTGCCTCCGGAACACCGTCTGTATAAACCACCAGACGGTCCCCCGGATGAAATTCCAGCTCATAGGAGGTAAAGCGGATTCCCTTCATCGCTCCAAGCACCAGACCGTGACGATCTCTGACCAGCTCATATTCGCCGCCCGAACACATCTGTAACGGATATTCATGTCCTGCATTGGCACACTGCATCTTTCCTGTCACCAGATCAATAATTCCGATCCAGACCGTGACAAACATCTGCGCATCATTTCCCTCACACAGCGCCCCATTGACCCTTGCCAGAATTTCGGATACGGACTTTCCGCTCTCCGCCAGTCCCCGGACCGCCGTTTTGGCCCGCATCATGAACAGTGCCGCCGGAATTCCTTTTCCGGATACATCGGCAATGACCAGAGCCAGCCTGTCTTTATCGACGAAGAAGAAATCATAGAAATCACCGCCAACCTCTTTTGCGGGATCCATGATGGCATACAGCTCAAAATCATTTCTCGGAAAGGTAAAGTTGTTGGGAAGCGCGGACCGCTGGATAATCCGCGCAAATTCAAGTTCCTCTTCAATCCGTTTTTCCGCAGCACTGATATACCCTTTCAGAACATCCACCGTCTGATTGATATCATCTGAAAGAGAAGCAAACTCGGACGCGCTCCGTACATTGACCGTTTCATTCAGATCGCCGTGCGTAATCCTCGCGAGCGAATGATTGACCATCCTCAGATTGTTCACTACGATCTGCTGAACCAGAATGGAGATCAGTACATAAATGACGGTAAAGAGCAGGATATCCGCCAGAGCGGTCTCATATAACTGTGCATCCCGGTTTAGATAGACCGCTTCAATCGGGATGCTCGTCAGAATTGTCAGCTCATCATTGTATTCCGAGAGATGCCCGATGACGTTTTTCCCGAACAGTTCCGTCCGGAAAACACTGAAGCCTCCTGACATCTTCCAGTATTCCTTCAGATCCTTTTCAAGGCGTCTTCCCGCATGTTCGCCATTCCGGACAACCCCGGTCTGGTTCTCCACCAGGTCGATTCTGATATAGGAACTGATATTGGCGACATCAATCGCTTCCTCCATCCGTTCGATCTCGCTGCCTCCCGTATGGCTGTTTCCGGCAAAGCGCACCAGTCTGGAGGCTGCCATGACCAGATCATTCTGTGCATTCTGCAGAGCACTCTGTGTCTGGATGCCAAAGGAAATCAGGAAATTCCCGGCGAGAATAAAAAGAGTGACGGCAAACAGCCAGATCTGAAACTTCTGTGAAAGCGGAACTTCTTCTGTCCGAATCTTTCTGAACGGATTTTTCCATTCGCCGGCAAGCACGCGGATCAGAACGGATGAAAGGCTCATTCCGATCCCGGTAAACAGAATCATCGGTACCGCGCAGGTCTTGACCACATAGAATGCCATATTCATATCTGTCCGGTGCGTGATAAATACGACATACATGTGGAACACTTCCACAACGGCGCCCATGATAAAGGCATAAATCGCAGAGGGTTTCTTTTTCTTAAAAATGTAGATATGCAGAACAGCGGAAAGAAAACCCGCAAGACAGGTAGAAATGCTGCACGCAATCCGGGTATAACTGCCGACTCCGAAATACGTTCCGGCCACATACCGCTCGATTCCGCCGATCAGACCGGCCAGAATTCCCGACAGCGGATCAAAAAAGAGGCCGGCCGCCAAAGGACCGATATCCCGTACGTTAAGCATCATATCTCCGTAATTTACTCCGAAGTGTGTCGAGAGAATTGAACAGATGCCGTACAGAATGCCGATCGCGATTTTCTGCGAAAAACGGGGGCTTTCCTTTTTTACCCGCATCCAGACCAGCACGGTCAGAAGGACGTACAGAAGAGTAACCCCCGATAATTTTACAATCATCCCAAGCATATTTATTTCCTCAAAACAGCAGTTAGCAGACAGTCCTGTTCCTCTTTTGTCCGGGACGTGTTCCGAAAGATCAGACCCGATCCGTCAACTGTTGAAGACCTTAAGATTGACGAGGTTTTGCTGTCTGCCCACAATCAGCGTCATCACCGCGTCTCCGGTGACATTGGTACACACCATAATCATGCCTGTGAGGGAGTAGAGTCCCATGATCAGGCTGATTGCCTCGGACGGAACGCCGATCTGCGGAAGCAGGATGGACAGGCAGACCAGCATCGCCCCCGGTACTCCGGGCGAGCCGAGAGAGAGAACGAAGATGGAAAATGCCAGCTTCATGAGCAGGGAGAGCGTGATGGGAACCGCGAAGATTCTTGCCAGAAACAGCGCGCTGATGCCCAGTACCACGCAGCTGCCGTCCATGTTGATGGTGGCGCCGAGCGGCAGAGAGAATGCGTAGAGCCGGCGGGAAATGCCCAGCGAATTGCCGCAGCACTCCATGGAGGAAGGCAGTGAGGCGTTGCTGGAGGCGAAGGTGAAGGCTGTGAGCATGGTGGGATAGTATTTGCTGAAAAATTTCAGCGGATTCAGTCTGGCAAACACCAGGATCATCAGCCCGTAGAAGGCGATCATCAGGATGCACCCGGTATAGCACACGGGAATCCACGTGAAGACCGACACAAGGGTTTCCATATTCATCGCCAGCACCATTTTTGACATGGAGCAGAACACTGCCAGGGGCATAACGCCGATAATCATGGCCGTGATTTTTGAAAAGAGCAGATACCCGTCCGAGAGGAACGCCGTCAGCACCTGAAGCTTATTGGAGAGCATTCCGGAGGCGATGCCGACCAGCACAGCGATGAAGATGATCTGGAGCATGTTTGCATTCAGGAAGGGACTGACGATATCCCTGGGGACGATTCCGACAAGAGTATCTATGAGCGACACGTCGGCAGCCTGTCCTGTCACGGAAACAGCGGCAGAGGCGTCAACCGCCCCCTGCAGCGCAGGGGTCCCTATGGGAAATACATGCCACACCAGTATCCCTGCCGCAATGGCCACCAGTGAGGTTAAAAAATACCCCGCGAGGATCTTTCCAAACATTCTTCCAAGCGTCACGATGTCGCCGAAGTTCGCGATGCTGGAGGCGATGGAGAAAAGGACGAGCGGACCCACAATCATTTTCAGCGCGTTCAGAAACATGGCGGAAACAGGCGTGAGGACGTTCGTCGAAACAGCCCTGCAGAGATTTCCCGGGATCGCCTGTTTCAAAACAACACCTGCCAGCAGTCCCAGAACCAGTGCCGTCATTGTCAGAATCAGCTGTCTGTATTTTGAACGCTGCACCGTCAGGTTGACATAATTGATGCCCCTGCGGTTGCCGATGAACAGGCTGTCGCCCATCACCCGTTCAAACAGAGAACCCAGCACCGCGCTCTCCATTTCATTCGCTTCATCATCCATCTGGAAAACGCCTGAATTGCGGATTTCAGTGCTGTCAAAGGCGCTTCCTTTGCTGATAATCCAGATTTTTGTAGTCCCCAGAACAGAGGATACATCGATCGTGATGTTGCCCCCCGGTTTTTTCAGGTGGGCAATCGTGACTACCAGCAGCTCCTCCACGCTGAGCAGGGCGCGCGTGATCGCCTTGGAATGTATCTTTCTTCTGATCAGCGTTTCCCTCAGATAATCCACGGCCTGCGGGATGTTCTTCTCTTCGCCGACGATCGTCATCCTCATATTCCTCTTTTCCGTTTTTTCATCCGTCGAATTCTCTGCCGCTCCGCCGTATGCAGCAGTGTATGACCATTCTGGCGCAACATCGTTCCATCAGTATCCTTATTATGATAATATTCTAACACAATCAGACAATGATGAACAGAAAAAAGATGTATTCCTTTCAATCTGTAACAATGCTCCGTCCGGCAGGTCCGGAGAGCTCCGTTCAGACAGCGGAAGGATTCCACAGAAAGAGATGCAGCAGAGTTCTGCCGGCATTGTCCCTGATCAGGGCAACGCAAAAGGACTGCACTGAACCTCCGGATACACGAAAAGCCTCCCGAACGAAAGGACGATCCCTACCTGGGCGACCGCCTGATCCGGAAGGCACAGGGCATCACACCTGAGTATCTGAAAAGGCCGGGGCGACTGATGCGCAATCCGTTTCAGATTTGGATCAGTGAATGTACTGAGTCGGCGCATGAACAGTGAGGTATATGAAGATGGAAAAGAGAATTCAGATTCCACTGGCTCTTTACTCACTGATGGTCGATTACATTCAGGATCACTATGACCCTGGCGACCGAGAAAGATTCATGCGAATCCGATATGGTATTGAGCAGAAACAGCAGGCCGAAATCCGGCGCAATCTGTATTCCGCTTACAAGACCGAAACTGATCCGGAAACAAGAGAAATGCTCCGTATTTCCTATCTGGATGAAGCCGGCATCCCCTCACATGGCCGCTGGGGAGAAGAAACTGAAAAAAGCTTCCGTGAAGGAAACTTTGATTGCTGATTCAGGCTACTGGCGGGGTATCTCCCGAAGGTGCCCCGCCCCGTGGCCTCGTCCGTGATGGAGCTGCTGCAACAAACTACATTTTGTAGCTGCAACAAACTACATTTTGGTTCTGCAATTTCCTACAAAAAAGTCTTGCAAAAAACAATTTACAAGTATTCCGCTTCCTATAATTCCGGCAATATAGATTATCAGGTATTTCCAACGTTCAATT
>CACXHF010000127.1 GCA_902767305.1 uncultured Eubacteriales bacterium | reverse complement strand
GCGGCGATGCGGCCCTGTCCGTTTACCAGAATGTCGGGATACCGGTGAACCTTTCCGCGGCCGGTTTCAGAATCGTTGGCATGATTGCTTTCACGGTAGCAGCGGACGGTATCGCCGGGATCAAAGGGGCCGCTCAGGATTTCCACGGTATAGTTGTCCCCGCTGACGGAGGTGACGCGTCCGGTGCCCTTGTCACTGCCGTTTTTCAGATAGAGAAATTCACCGGCATGCAGGTATTTGTTGTCGTCGTCATCGTAAGCCTGGGAATTGCTGGCAGCAATATACAGCGGATGAACCGGTTCAATGACCGCCAGGGCGCCGTAACGGCTCTGAATCCGGCCGGCATCGTCGCCGGCCGCGGCATAGACCGCGGCCAGTTTCCCGGAATCCGGGGAATAGACCGGCGTGGTCTGATAGGTAAAGAGAATATCCCCGGCGGTGACACTGTCGCCTTTCAGCCAGTCAAAGGGGAGAAGGGTGCCGGAACAGGGGGCCGTGATCTTGACGGTCTCCGGTGCCACGATGGTCGCATCGGAAGTGGAGGCCAGAGAAACGGCGGAAAGCAGGCAGAGCAGAAGTGCCAGGAGGACAGAATTACGGATCATGTTCATTCTCCTTCATTGCTTTATTCGACGGATTTGAGCGCTTCGACCATGTCAATCTTCTGAACCTTGCGCGTCAGCAGAAGCTGGAGGAAGATGGAAAAGGCGAAGGTAATGACGGAAGCCAGAACGATGGAACTGATTTCCGGGATGCCGCTGTAGAAAGCGGTTTCAGGTTCACAGGAATGCATGATGACGTCGGTGAGCAGAATTCCCGGGGCGATGCCCAGCAGGATGCCGAACACGGTCAGAAGGATGTTTTCCTTCAGAATGAGTCCGCGGATTTCACGCTTGTGGTAGCCCAGCACCTTGAGCGTGGCGTATTCCCGGATGCGTTCGACAAAATTCATGAGACCCATGTTATAACAGATGACAAAGGCCAGCGCCAGGGCGATCCCGGTCAGCATATTGAACACGGAGGACAGGGTATCCAGCATGGCCAGCGTTTCCTGGATCTGTTCGGCAGGGAAATCGACCTGCGTGACCTCTTCCAGGTCCCTGAGCTGCTGAATTCCCCGTTCGGTGGGGTGGAGCGCCTGGATGGTGGTGGGAACGAACGGGCCCTTGCGCTGCCGTTCCCACAGGGTACGGGTCATATAGATGCCCTGCGAAAAGTTGTTTTCCACAACGGCGCGGATGGGAACGGGGAGGGCCTTCTGTTCGCCGGGGAGCCAGAGCTCCACGGTATCCCCGATGGACACCTGCAGAACGCGGCTGAGCTTGCGTGTAATGGCCGCACCATCGTCCGGAAGATCCACATGGGTGCAGTCCGGACCCAGGTTCTGCAGCTGCTGATGATCCTCAAGGACGTTGAGCATGACGGTTCTTGAACCGTGAGGCGTGCGCAGGGTAATGGAGCGGGTCATCACGCATTCGACCAGTTCCGCCTCGATGCGCCGGTCATAGCTCTCCGCCCGGTCCGGGCTGCTGTCCAGTCTGGCGGTGACGTCATAGTGCATGGCGCGGAGGTAATAGTCATTGGTCAGGGTTTTGACCGAGTCCTGCAGTCCGAAAGAGGTAATGATGAGCATGGTGCAGAACAGAATTCCCAGCATGAACATGAAGGAGCGCATTTTGTTGCGCATCAGGTTGCGCACGATCATCTTTCCGTTGAAGGAGAGATGATTCCAGACGGGCGTGATGCGTTCCAGCAGAATGCGTCTGCCGGATTTGGGCGGCTTCGGCCGGAGCAGATCGGCCGGGGTTTCCCGGGCGGTGCGGCGGTACGCGCGCAGGCAGATGCCCATGCTCATGAATACGGTCAGGGCGACCATTCCCCAGGCGGAAACTGAGATGGGCGGGTGCAGCCGGTAGGGCATTTCGCTCTGGCCCAGCAGGGCATTCCAGAGAATGACCGGGAGCGTGTAGTGGCCGACCAGCACGCCGATGACGCCGCCGATCAGGGAGGGAACGATGGAATAGGACAGGTAGTGGCGGCGGATCGCCCTGCGGGAAAAGCCGAGGGAGACCAGGGTGCCGAGCTGCAGGCGCTGGTTGTCAATCATGCGTTCCAGTGTCGTCATGACGATCAGGGCGGCAATGAAATAGGCCAGCAGCGGGAAAATGAGGGTCATGTTTTCAAACATCTGCGCATCGTTGTTGATGCGGGAGGTGCTTTTATGGCCGCCGTGGTCCACGATCAGGGCCTCCGGGAAGAGGGCGCTGATCCGTGAGGCGAGAACTGTCAGGTCTGTTCCGGCATCGGCTTTCAGGATAATCTGGCTCAGGGGAACGTCCGGGAATGCGGCGCTGTTGGCCAGAAGATAGCCGTAGGTTTCCGGATCAGCCGCAACATCATTCGAAACCACGATGAATTCCGGTGTGGTAACGATGCCCCGGATGATGAAATCGGTCCGGCGGCCGTCCTGCTTGAGGGAAACCGGGTCGCCCGGATGCAGGCCGTGCACATTGGCAAACCGCTCTTCCAGCAGACAGCCGCGCAGATCAGAGGTATCCAGCAGTTTTCCGTCCCGGAGGAGCGGAATGTTGATGTCCATCGGTCCGTCATACAGAACCACATTGAGCTTGGTGTCCTTGCCGAGCCCGTCGGCGTCCATGTCGAAAACGGCGCGGGCGCGCAGCTGCCGGACGCCGTCGAGCTGCCGGAATCTGGCCATGGCGGTGCGGTCGGCTGCGGGCAGCGTGATGAACAGATCGGCCAGATTGTTTTCCTCAAAATAATGGTTCACGGTGACGCGGACCATCCGTGCCGTTCCGTCCAGGGCGGAAAAGGCAAATGTTCCCAGGGCGCACAGGGCAATGATGGATAGAAACTGCATGGCCGCGCGCAGCATGTCCCGCCTCAGCTTGATGCCAAGGACGTTTTTGTTTGCTTTTACCATGAGATATCCTCTACGTTTTCGGGGTGTTCCTGTGT
>CACXHF010000126.1 GCA_902767305.1 uncultured Eubacteriales bacterium | reverse complement strand
TATGGACGTTATCCCCAGTTTATCATCGCGAAGCATAAACCCAAGAACAAGGATGACAAATATCTGAAACGTTCTTTCACGGCTGAAATATTTCCGGAATGATTTCAAAATGCTGTCGATTCTCTCGTACACTGTTCGCTGTATACGCGGCTGTTGTATTGATCAGACGTCTTTGCCATAGTGACGAACCAGAAGATTCAGATGGTCCAGTAATTCTTGATCTTTCTTTGTCAATTTCTGTAACTTGTCTTCCAGGTCTGAAAGCATCTTCTTCTTTATCAACAATTCTTGCTGCGTTTGCTCATAGAGCGTTTTGTAATCAAGAGTGTTCTCTGTGCAGTCTGGCGTTTCGCTTGCTGTGTGGTGTTCCTGAGTTGACGGGTTTACATCTTGATTGCCGTCGCTGTGGGCTCTTCGTCCTCTTTTTCCTGTAGGAACAATCTCTCCTGATTCGGGATCTATTTTGCCAATGAGCTTTCTGGTTGATCTCGGTTGTTTCTTCTCTTTGCTCCAATACGAGGTGGACTCGTAAACATATGTAACATTATTTCGCTTGTTTAATATCTTAAGTATTGCCACGTATAATCCTCCTAGTGTTAATTATACACTATTGTCAACATAGTGTCAACAACATAGTGAAAATTTTCTTAAATTTCTCACTATTATTCTAACACAAGAAGGATCAAATTCGAATATGAAAATTCGAAAAAACTACCGAGAACCACTGAGAACTTTTAACTCTCAAGTATTCTGTAAGAACGGAAGGAAAAATTGGGGATGATTATATCGGTCAAGCAGATGTTGGATGATTTCAGTGCTTTTACTGACAGAACAGCGTGTGACCGAATTCTATTTTATCATAGTATTCAGAGTTTGAACAGTTTTGATATGTTCATCGTCTGATGTTCAAAGACTGAGGGCAGAATGCCTAAAGAATGCATCATAAAGGGTTTTATTGTTAATCTTTCATGAAATGATGATGGACAATTCAGAAATACGGTGCTATAATGAATCAACCTGAGGAAGTTATTCTTCGTGTAGAAAGAACTTCCGATTTTCGTAGATTCTTCCGCGTCTGACGCGAGGAATAAAAAAATACAAAGGAGAATTCCCATGAAAAAATTGATCGCTTTGGTTTTGTCACTTGCTCTGTGCATGATGGCTGCTAGCGTTCTGGCCGATATAGTCATCTGCCAGAATAAGGTTGAAATCACTGCAGCCATGCAGGATTTTGCCAAGCTGTACACCGAAAAGACTGGTGTTGGCGTGAAAGTCATTACCGGTGGTGGATCTTCAGACTACAACACTGTTCTGAAAGCAGAAATGGCCTCTGGCCGTGAACCGGACATCTGGGTCATTGAAGGACCTACCGGTTATGAACTCTGGAAGGACAAGATTGCCGATATGACCGGCGAAGAATGGACTAAGTATACTGCAGCTGCTTACATGGACGGCGACAAGGTTGTCGGATTCCCTGTAGCTGTTGAGGGATATGGTCTTGCTTACAATGCAGATATTCTGGCCAAGGCCGGCATCGATCCCAAGACGCTCACTAATGTGGATGCCTATAAGGCTGCTTTCGAGAAGCTTGACTCCATGAAGAGCGAACTGGGTCTTGATATGGTCGTTTCCATGGTCGCCGGCACTGTGCCTGGCATGACCTGGGTTACCGGTCTGCATAACTTCAATGTCTATCTGACACTTGGAAATGCACGCAATGATACCACTTATATCGACCAGGTTCTGGCCGGCAAAGTGGATGAAGCCCGCTTCCACGAGTATTGCCAGTATGTTGACCTGCTGTTCAAATACAGCACGCAGGACATGTTACTCAATGGTACACAGGATGCTCAGCTGGCTGCTTTCGCCAATGGCAAGGCTGCCTTCTATCATCAGGGCAACTGGATGGATCCTTCCCTGGTACAGCTGAATCCCAGCTTTGAGATTGCCTATGCACCTCATGCCTTCCTGCATGAGGATACCGACGGTATCCTGGTCAATCCTCCTTCCTGGTATGTTGTTAATGCAAATGGCAACAAGGACGAGGCTATTGCTTATCTGAACTATCTGGCAACCAGTGAAGATGGTGCGGATTACATGGTTAACAAGGCTGCTATGGTTCCTGCTTTCACCAATGTAACTCTTACTCCGTCCACTCCGCTTTCGAAGTCCGTTATGGAATGGAATGCCGCCGGCAAGACCTATGACTGGCAGCAGTATAAACTGCCTGACGGTTTCGGAATGGGCACTCTGGGTCCCATCTATGAGCTTCTGGCTCAGCAGGCAATCGACGTGGATACCTTTGAAATCATGATGAAGGATGCCATTGCCGGTATTGCCAAATAATAACTGATACACGAATAAACCTGCGGGGGCCGCGCCAGTATCCCTTTGGTCGCGGCCCTTTTTCATTCAGAAAGTGCTGAAGGGCGTGTACTGCCATATTTGGTTAAGCGCTGTCATGTACAACGGATAATAAGGCTGCAGCCTTTATGAAACTTACGGGACTCCTATAGGAAAAAAGGGGGGAAATCCATATGACCAGCAAGCAGCGGCGTCAGCTGACAGAGGTTCTGTTTCTGTTGCCCACAATCATTGCGTTCATCATGGTTATTATCATTCCGTTTATTTACGGAATTTTCTATTCCTTTACAGACTGGCAGGGAACAGGAACATATTCGAAAATGGTTGGCTTTGAGAATTACAAAGTCATCTTCACTGAGCCGGCTTTCCTGCATTCTTTTCTTAAAACGCTGGAATTTACGGTCATCAACATTATCACGGTAAATGTGGTGGCTTTCATTATTTCTCTGCTGGTAACCAGTGAGATTCGCGGACGGAATGTTTACCGTGCAGGTTTCTTCGTTCCGAATCTGATCGGTGGTATCGTACTCGGCCTGATTTGGCAGTTTATTTTCAGCAGCATTCTGCCTGCAGTCGGTCAGGCAATTCACTGGGATCTGCTGAGCAAATCCCTGCTGACGAGCAAGGATACAGTTATGTTTACCATGGTCACGGTCAATACCTGGCAGTATGCCGGTTATATCATGCTGATCTATGTGGCAGCTATCCAGAACATTTCCAAATCTGTTCTTGAGGCAGCTGAGGTGGACGGTGCCAAGTACTGGACAAGGATCACCCGGATTCAGATTCCGCTGATGGCCAATGCGTTTACCATTTCTCTGTTTCTGACGCTGACCAACAGTTTCAAGATGTACGATGTGAACGTTGCTCTGACCAATGGCGGTCCTGTCGGGGTGTTCATGAACAAGCCGGTACAGTCTTCTGAACTGCTTGCTCTGAATATCTACCAGACGGCGTTCAAGTATAATAATATGGCTCAGGGTCAGGCGAAAGCGGTTCTGTTCTTTGTCGTTCTGACGGTTTTCTCGATTATTCAGGTGTCCTATAACAAGAGCAAGGAGGTTGAGGCGTAATGGCAAAGAAACAGCCCGAGCAGATTGAACGCATGGCAGGATCCATTCCGCATCCTGGACGTCGTATCGCTCTTGAAATACTTACGCTGCTCCTCTTTATTCTGTTTATGCTGCCTTTTGTAATCGTTCTTCTGAATTCCATGCGCACAAATGCTGAGATTATCAATTCGCCGGTTGGTTTCCCTGAAAACCCGGCAAATCTTTTTAAAAACATTTCAGACGTATGGAACAATCCGACTTTTAATTTCCTGACCTCTGTTCGTGACAGCCTGATTATCACCATTCTTTCTCTAGCGGCGATTTCTATTTTCTCTGCTATGGCTGCATGGGTTCTGGTTCGTAACAAGACCAGGTGGAGCAATATTCTGTTCCTCATGTATGTGGCGGCAATGGTGATTCCTTTCCAGGTCGTCATGTTCCCGTTGCTGACCTGGTTTAAGACTGTTGGCGATTTCATTCATATTCCTATGCTGCGGTCCTATCAGGGCATTATCTTTGCCTATCTGGGCTTTGGCGAGGCAATGAGTATATTTATTTTCCACGGCTTTATCAAGGGTGTTCCGCTTGAGCTCGAAGAAGCAGCCGATATTGACGGATGCTCTCGTGCGGGGACGTTTTTCCGCATTGTCTTTCCGTTGCTGCAGCCGGTGTTTGTCACTGTCCTGGTCCTCAATGGCTTGTGGATCTGGAACGACTATCTGCTGCCACTGCTTCTGCTGGGTGCCTCGGGTGATATCCGAACCATCCCTCTAGCTGTACAGGGTTTCAACGGTTCGTTTGTCAAACAGTGGAATCTGATCATGGTTTCCACATTGCTTGCGATGCTGCCGATTATCGTGCTGTATATCTTCGCACAGAAGTATATCGTCAAGGGTATGGTGGAAGGTTCCATCAAGTAATGCTGATTATATGGGGCAGGCAACGCCTGCCCTTGTTTATACAGGAGGATTTATGTTTACAGAGAAAAAAGCATGGTGGAAGGAAGCTGTTGTTTACCAGATCTATCCTCGTTCCTTTGCGGATTCCAACGGTGATGGCATTGGTGATCTGAATGGCATTACAGAACACCTTGATTACCTCAAAAATCTCGGTGTAGACGTTATCTGGTGCAGTCCTGTCTATGCATCGCCTAATCATGACAATGGTTATGACATCTCAGATTATCGGGCGATTATGAAGGAATTCGGCACAATGGAGGACTTTGACCATATGCTGTCCGAAATTCATGCCCGTGGAATGAAACTGGTGATGGATTTGGTGGCCAATCATTCCTCAGATGAACATGCATGGTTTGTGGAAAGCCGGAAGGGCAGAGACAACCCGTATCGTGACTACTATATCTGGCGGGACGGTGTCAACGGAGGACCGCCAAACAACTGGGGCAGCTGCTTCTCGGGTTCTGCCTGGGAATATGATGAGGTAAGTGGTCAGTACTATCTGCATCTGTTTACCAAAGAACAGCCTGATCTGAACTGGGCAAATCCCAAAGTTCGTGATGGAATTTTTGACATGATGTGCTGGTGGTGCGATAAGGGAATTGATGGATTCCGTATGGACGTTATCGGCATGATCGGCAAGGAAAGCTTTGAGGATGGACCGGTGAGTCCAGGTGCATTATACGGTGATTTTTCGCCGTTCTGTATGCATACGCATACAACGCACGCCTATCTGCAGGAAATGCGCAGACGTGTTCTGGATAAATATGATCTGCTGACTGTCGGTGAGACCAGTGGCAATACCGATAATGCTCTTCAGTATGCTAACAATGAGGGCACGGAACTTAACATGGTTTTCGGGTTTGAGCACAATGACGGACTCAATGATGGCACAGAACTTGGCAAATGGAGTGATCATGGAGCTCCCCTGGCAGAGGTACGAAAGACGCTGAATCGCTGGCAGATGAGTCTGCAGGGGAAAGCGTGGAATACCGTTTATCTTGGAAATCATGATCAGCCCAGACAGGTGAGCAGATATGGTAATGACAGTGAACTGTTTCGAACAGTCAGTGCCAAGATGCTTGCTACGCTCATTCATACCCTCAGGGGAACGCCTTATGTGTATCAGGGTGAGGAACTGGGGATGACCAACATCTATTTTTCCTCTGTAGATGAGTATCAGGATGTAGAAAACCACAATGCATGGCATCAGTGGGTTGAAAGCGGACGGGTAGATGCTCAGGACATGCTGCGTTATTTTGCCCGCATTTCCCGTGACAATGCGCGTACGCCTATGCAGTGGAACACCCAGCAGAATGCAGGATTTACCACCGGAACACCTTGGCTCCCGGTCAACAGAAACTATCTGTTCATCAATGCAGAGGATCAGGTGAAGGATCCTAATTCTGTATATCACTACTACCGTCGTCTGATTGAACTGCGCCACAACAATCCGGTTATTGTATATGGATTATTTACACCTCTGTTGGAAGATGATCCCAATGTCTGGGCTTATAAGCGGGAATACGAAGGAAAAACACTGACAGTCGCTCTGAACTGGACGGATCATAAAGTACCCTGCACACTGATGGATGAGACAGAGGGAGTAGAACTCATCTCCAATTATCCAAGCCATCAGAAGGGAATTCTTCAGCCCTACGAGGCGATTGTAAAATTGCTCTGACCGGCCAGATCATTAGTCACTGTGGAAAAGATCAGAAGAGAGGCTCATCGCCCGCAGCAAGACGAGATGCTGAGCGTGAACAGGATCTTGATGTGAAAAAAGAGTGCCAGAGACTTGAAACTGATCAGAAAGAGACTGCAAATGAAAAGGGGAAGATGTCCTGTACAGTAAGTACAGCGCATCTTCCTCTTTTAACTGTCATGCGTTTTTTTTCTGGCAGGTGTTCCGAAGGTAATCTCCAGGTTATGATGCTGTTACAGCAGATGAAAACTGTCGGCCAGCATTTTTGCAGCGTCTTCCATCTGTGAATTGACGACACGCTCAATTTTACCGGCGTCGCAAAGAGCTGCGGCATCCGGATCAATGGGAAGCTTAGCCAGAACCGGAATGGAAAACTGGGCAGCCAGTTCATCAATTCTGGAGTGACCGAAAACTTCAATGTGACGTCCACAGTCGGGACACAGGGCATAGGACATGTTCTCGATAAGGCCGAGACCAGGAATATTCATCATTTTTGCCATATTGACTGCTTTACGGACAATCATCTCTACCAGATCCTGCGGTGTAGTGACTATGATGACGCCGTCCAGTGGAATGCTCTGGAAAACCGTCAGTGGTACATCACCGGTTCCCGGAGGCATATCGATGACCATGCAGTCAAGCTCGTCCCAAGCCACATCTTCCCAGAACTGCGTAACTACGCCTGCGATGACTGGGCCACGCCAAATGACCGGGGTATCATCGGTTTCAAGCATCAGGTTGATGCTCATCATTTCAATGTCATTCGTGGTCTTGACGGGGAACAGTTTCGTATCTGTTCCCATAGCTTTTTCATGGACACCGAACATATGAGGGATGGAAGGTCCGGTTATGTCTGCATCCATGATGCCGACAGAAAGACCGAGACGACGTAGCATGACGGCCAGTTCACCGGATACTAGGGATTTACCGACGCCGCCTTTTCCGCTGATAACGCCGATTACCTTTTTAACTTTCGGTGGATCTTTTTTGACCTGCTGTGCATGAGGATTGGAACTGCAACCGGCACAGGCTGATTTTGTTCCGCACTCACTGGGAGCACAGCCTTCTCGAATATTATCAGGCATAAAACTCCTCCTTTATAAAAACCACAACATCTGCTATAATGCTGACTGAATCGTTAGATACTATCAGGGAATGTGGTTCCTTCCCATCATACCATGTTTTTCAGAAAATACAAGAGGAATTCCTGGCACGGAAGTAGAAAACTATCCGGGTCAGTGATTATACATGACGCTGAAGGAGGGAAATCCGATGAGTCGAATCATCCGGGCTGTATTGCTGCTGAGTTTTCTGCTGGTTACAGCACAGGCAGATGGATATGATGCTGATGTGGCAGAGGACTGGCTGTTGAATCTGGCCGGATATCTGAGCGGCATTCCGCCGCTGAACGATCCCATGGAAACCGGAGACCTGTCGCGGCCGGGAGAGTACCTGCTGCAATATGATTTCGGTACGGTGATTACCCAAGGAGAAACTGAACCGAAAAGAGGTTCTATTGTAGAGGTTACGATGGAAACGGCAAAGATTGCTGATTGTCTGGGACATACCGTCGGGATGCGCATAGAGGATCTGAATATTCCAGAGACGCAGAATCCGATGTTTCCACTGACTCTGGTATCAATGCAACAGACAGGAATCGGATGGCTTTGGATTTATGGAAATGACGGGAAAACCTATGGCGTTGAATGGGTCAGTTACCGGATGGATGGAGATCAGGCTACGGAAATGGTTCTGACGTATACCGTGGCGGAGGATATTATTACATCAATTCGTATTCGCAGAAATAAAATGACTGCAGATGAGGCTATGGGGAACCTTTCCAGTGTCGGCGAACTGGATGAAACACAGCGTGCATCTTCCAGGGCGGTGCGGAATAATCAGCCGGCATTCTCGGCAAAGGACACTACTTTGAACGGAACACTGATTATTGCAAAACCGGTGGATCATCTTGCCGGACTTCTGGAGTCACCGGAGTCAACACAGACACTGCCGGCCGGACAGGGAAGGCTTCTGCTTTATGATGGATTGATTATTTCCTGTAATCTTGAAGAACAGACTGGCGTGGAAACTGTTTATGGAGTGACGGCAGTAAAGGAAAAGTACACAGGGCCAAGAGCTATCCAAGTGGGAATGACGCTTTCTGAAATACTGGAACGGTTTCGGTGTGACCGCACAGTGACGACAGCCGGAGGAACGCTCTATCAGGATGACGCAGATCCCGAAAATCTTTGTCAGGGGAAACTTGTCTGTTTTGATGAGAATGAAGAAAGTCTGATATACGGCTGTCGTGTTGAAGGACAGGGACTATGGCTTGAGGTGACTTTTCAGAATGAAAGAGCTTCAGGATGGAGAGTGTATCTCGACAGTCAAATGGCAAATCAGCCGGGAAATGCTGATTTTTCCGGTATGCAGAATGATAAGGAAGGAATGAATCTGGCATTTCCTTCTGCCCCGGAAAACAGTATGCAGACGGATACGGAATCATGGATAAAAGAAATGGATACGGTGAATGCGACTGGCAGAACTGACAGGGGGATGAAACGAATTGGAACGATTTGAATTGAAAAATGCCCGTTATCTGGCCAGTGATGTTATGCAGAGACTGATACAGCCGGGAGATACTGTTGTAGATGCAACAATGGGAAACGGAGGAGATACTGTTTTCCTGGCTCAGCTGGTCGGAGAACAGGGACGTGTCTATGCTATCGATATTCAGCCTGCTGCAATGAAACGGACAAAAGAACGCCTTGAAGCGGAGGGATTGATTGAAAGGGTTTTCTTTTCCCTGGAAGGACATCAGCATCTTGCGGAGATTGTTGGAGGTCCTGTTCGGGCAGTCATGTTCAATCTTGGATGGCTTCCTGGTGGAGATCACATCTGTACCACACGTACGGAAACAACGGTTGAAGCTGTTTTACAGGCATGCAGTTGTCTTCTTCCGGGTGGACTGATCAGTGTTTGTGTTTATCCGGGACATGAGGAAGGAATGCGGGAACTTGAAGCCGTTACCCAATTTTGCAGGAATCTTCCGGTAAGAACGTATACTGTACTTCAGCACCGTTTTATCAATGCCAAAGCTGAAACTCCACAACTGTTTCTGATCCAGAAAAATGCATAAAAAAACAGGTCTGACGGACCTGTTTTTGGTATTAAAGATCAGTTTTTCTTTTCCTCGGATGACGGATTTTTGTCTGTTTGATCCGATACATTTCCTCGTCACTCTGGTTTACGAAGGCATCGATGTCGGAAAGGGTTCCATCATCCTCAGCCCATCCACAGCTGAGGGAAATATCCAGATTCATATACCGGAATTTTGACTCGATTTCTCGGGTCAGATCCTGGCAGATTCTGCTGAGGTATTCCTCATCAGTTTTTTTGATGAGTGCAGTCGCAAATTCATCTCCGCCGAGTCTTGCTGTAAGGCCATCAGGGAAGAAACGCTGAATAGTTTCTGCAGTGATACAAAGTGCCGAATCACCGGTAAGATGCCCCAGAGTATCGTTAATCAGTTTGAAATTGTCGATGTCCATAAACACAACCGTGATGGGATTCCCACGGTGTTGGGCAAGAAATTCGTAAAAATATCGGCGGTTATAGATTTTTGTCAGGCTGTCTGTATTGGCGTATTCAAGAATCATCTGCTCATATTCACGCTCAAGGGTTACATCATGGAACAGACAGTAATAACCGGAAACGGTTCCATAGTAATCCAATATTGCCTGCTCGGTGATGGAGAACATCTCCTTGTCTCCGTCTTCCTGAATAGTCGACATTTCCTGAATGGTATAATGATTGGCATCATTTATCCGCAGTTCACTGGTCGGCGTAAAATTCTTTGCTTTCCATTTGCAGTAATCGAACTCGGAAAGGGAATCTTTTGAAACTGCAAACTCTTTCTCAAATTTGCTGTTGATTTGCAAAGGTTGGAATTTATCATCACAAAGGAGAATAGGGAAGGGAAGATTTTCAAGCAGCATTTTGATTTCAAGACTTGCATTGTTAAGGTCTGTGACATCATGTCCCATGCCGACGGTTCCCATCACATTGCCAATACGATCAAAGAGCGGAGCTTTATATGTAAGTACGTGACGCATGCCATCTGCCATTTTGACATGCTCGTCGGCAATGCAGAGACGTTTTTTTTCCATGACAGCTTTTTCAGACTCAAGACAGCGGAATTCAGACTTGCCGCAGTCCTCTGATGAAACGTCCCAGATATAATTATGCCCCATACCCCGTATTTGTTCACGGGTCTTCTGGACTGCTGACTCAAATGCATGGTTGACGATCCAGTGCAGGCCATCGGCACTCTTGTACCAGATCATGTCAGGCAGCATGTCAATAGTAGCCATCAGGAAGTTCTGGTACAGCCATGAATTGAACTGATCTGAAAAATGGCGAATCCAGGTTTCAAAGCGTCGAATTCGGAGCGTGTCTGACTCATGCAGAGGCCAGAATTCACACTCAGCAGGAAGAATGGACGGATCCGGGTTGTCGGCAAGCAGAATGGCATGAATCAGTGGATAACGTGCAAAGGGGACAGAGCTCAGAAAAGCCGGACTGTCTGTGACAATCAGTATGTCCTGTTTTTTGAAGAGCTCGGGGAATGTGCTTTCCAGAATGAAGAACTTGACGGAAACGTTATCCGGTATGTGACAGACAGAAAAAAGATCTCTGAGAGCAGAATAATTATTTGAATGAATATAAATAAACAGAGTTGTACTGAGCATATTTGTCCGCCTCCAACGGATGGAGTAGTATAAAAAACAGTTATAACCGAAAAGATGAGTAATTATATGCAATTATATCATGAAATGAAACCAAAATTAACATAAAAAATCAGAAATGCTGATTCTTTTAAAGAATCAAGAGACGAAAACTGGGACTTAATACAGGTGAGGAATACTTACGTTGAGAGTTTCCTGTCAATATGTAAAAAAAACATTGATGAGAACAGAGACCCCTGGGGACGGTTTGAGAAAGTGTGCAAACAGGAAAATG
>CACXHF010000125.1 GCA_902767305.1 uncultured Eubacteriales bacterium | reverse complement strand
CGAGTGAACATGGCGAAGCATTTACCTTTGACTATGATCTGCCGAACGATACCATTTACGGGGAGACCTGTGCGTCCATCGGTCTCATGTTTTTTGCAAGGCGCATGCTGATGCTTGAGGCGAAGGCTGAATATGCGGATGTTATGGAGCGCGCACTGTACAATGGCGTTCTTTCAGGAATGCAGCTGGACGGGAAAAAGTTCTTCTATGTCAATCCGCTCGAAGTGGTTCCGGAGGCGTGCCGCATGGATCCGCACAAGCAGCATGTGAAGCCGGAACGTCAGAAATGGTTCGGCTGTGCCTGCTGTCCGCCCAACCTGATCCGACTGCTGAATTCACTTGAGGACTATATGGCCTCTGAAAAAGGGGAGACGGCTTACCTCCATCTTTATGCGGGCAGCCGGATTGAGCTTGATGGAATGACCCTTCAGATTGAAACGGACTATCCATGGCAGGGAACGGTACAGATTCGGGTGGAGGCACAGCAGCCTCAGTCCAGAACACTGGCACTTCGTGTTCCCGGCTGGTGCAGAGCGTATACAGTCCGAATCGGCGGCAAACCCGTACAGGGGGAAATCAGGAATGGGTATCTGTATCTTTCCCGGATCTGGGGTGACGGGGACGAGATCGACCTCAACTTTGAAATGCCCGTTACTCTGATGCGGGCTAATCCGAGAATCCGGAAAGACGCCGGACTGGTTACGCTGATGCGCGGACCAATTGTCTACTGTCTTGAGGAGGCGGACAACGGCCGGGATCTTCATCTGATTCACGGTATCCGCCCGGAAAGTGCCAGCGTTCGCTGGGAACCGGAAACGCTGTGTGGTGTCATGACACTGACGACGGAGGCAGAGCGGGAATCACTGCAGGGATTTTCGGAACTGTACGGCGAAAAACAGCCGGATAGTCTGCCGGTTCAGCTGCGTTGGATTCCGTATTATGCCTGGGCTAACCGGGGTGTCGGAGAGATGCGCGTCTGGGTCCGGAGATAACAGAATACAGAAAAAGTGCCCCGCTGCGGCGGGGCACTGAACGTGTGATTTTTTTCAGGCATCCGGATGCTGGATGCCTTTCTTGATGGACAGGGCAGTTTCCGGGCTGACGAGAATTGAAACGAGTTCAAGACCCAGATCTACCCCGAATCCCATTCCTCTGGCGGTCGTAATAAGACCATCTGTGACAACACCGGCCTGCGTCAGATTTGCTCCTTTCAGATGAGATTCCCACCCGGGATAGCAGGTTGCAGTTACACCGTCAAGCAGACCGAGATCGCCCAGGATGCTCGGTGCGGCACAGATGGCGCTGAGACGGCGTCCGTCTTTTGCAAACTTCCGGAGAAGGTCCGCCAGAGGTGCAGAGGCGGCCAGGTTTGGAACGCCGGGAACACCGCCGGGCAGGAACAGAAGGTCGCAGTCCGAAAAATCTGTGTCGGACAGACGCCCGTCTGCGATGACACGGATGCCATGGGAACCGGTAATCTCCAGACTGTCTGTGACCGACAGAATCAGGACTTCCACTTTAGCCCGGCGTAAGATATCTACGACGGACAGACATTCAACTTCTTCAAAACCATCTGCAATAAATGCGCAAACTTTACTCATTTTTTCCTCCTTCATGAGCGGCAGCCGGTCTGCAATGCCGCTGTTCAGCCGCTCTGCCGGACAGCACAGGCTGAAACATCGGCTTTATCCTCTTACGGACTTTGCCTGTTGTCCGGGATGAACCTGCCGGATTTCCTCCGGGCGGCAGAACCACGGACGGGAAATCCGATCCGGCTGTTTTTCTGATCGGATTATAGCAGTTTCACCGTGAAAAGAAAAGAATGGAATCCTCCTGTCCGTCTCTGGACAGGGACAGCAGAAAGGAAAAGATACATGATCATCCGAACAGCGACAATACACGACCTGGACCAGATTGCAGCTGTGGAGGGAATCTGTTTTCCTCCACAGGAAGCGGCAGGACGGGAGACGTTCAGAGAGCGGCTTCAGTACTATGGAAATCATTTTCTCCTGCTTCTGGACGGGGAACGACTGATTGCTTTTGTGGACGGATTTGTGACGGATGAACCGGATCTGACCGATGAGATGTATGAACGTCCTGAAATGCACAACGAACACGGGCGATGGCAGATGATCTTTGGAGTCAATACACTGCCGGAATTTCGCGGAAACGGATATGCCTCACTTCTGCTCAGGGAGATGATCCGAAGGGCAGGGGAGGAGAAGCGGTCAGGACTTGTTCTGACCTGCAAGCAGGTCCGGATTCCTTTTTATGCCAGACTGGGCTTCAGGGATGAAGGACTGACAGACAAGTCTGTTCATGGAGGAGCTGCATGGAACCAGATGCGGCTGATGTTTGAAGAGCGCTCCTGACAGAAAATCGGAAAGCCATTTTGCTGCCGTATTGTATCAGGGTATCGCGGATCGGGCATATGAAAGACAGAATGTTCTTTTCTCTTACCGTATGAGAGATGACTCTGCAGATGAAAAACAGAGGCAGAGTTCATTATTCTGTTTCAGAGTTAACGCACGACAGACAGCGGGATCCGGAATATGCTCAGATTTTCCGGGCAGCGAGCGGGATTTACCGGAGCATGTTGACGGATTCTCACAGGGTTCTCTCTGGTCCGGGTAATGGACGTATCGGGGAAATTATCGATGTCAGCGGAAGAAAAAAGAGTTCTCCCTTTGCGGGGAGAACTCTCTTTGCATACAGGGTAAATCAGCGCTTGACGTTGAAGGCACCCATTCCCGGATAGCAGGCGGCCTCGCCGAGGTCCTCTTCGATACGGAGGAGCTGGTTGTATTTGGCAACGCGCTCGGTACGGCTCGGAGCACCGGTTTTGATCTGGCAGGTGTTGAGAGCAACAGCCAGGTCGGCAATGGTGGTGTCCTCGGTCTCGCCGGAACGGTGAGAGGTGACAGCCGTGTAGCCGGCCTTGTGAGCCATCTTGATCGCTTCGAGGGTCTCGGAAACGGAACCGATCTGGTTGAGTTTGATCAGGATCGCGTTGCCGGCACCCATCTTGATGCCCTTGGCCAGACGCTCAGTGTTGGTAACAAACAGATCGTCGCCGACCAGCTGCACCTTG
>CACXHF010000124.1 GCA_902767305.1 uncultured Eubacteriales bacterium | reverse complement strand
GCTTGAAATTTCATTGCTCGTCTCCTTCCTGATCAGCAGCCCGGAGCCCTGCACCGCTGCTGTCTGCCCGCAGTGGGCATTTCCCTCTGCCGTCCCGGCACTCTACGTATCCGCCGGTTCCGGATCAGTAACGAAGGTATTCCCTGCCGCAGAACGGATCCACCGGGCTTACGCCTTTGAATTCACTTCTGCCCAGCAGTTTTTCAACCACCATGTCAATCATTTCATCATGATTGGAATAGGCATTGATATAGGTTTTCACCATCGGGACATCCAGCAGATGGTACGGGTTCTGCAGCGAAATGAACAGGGTGGGCACCACCTCGACAAACCAGGGGATGTTGTTGCCGGCACCATAGGGCGCATGCCAGTTGAGACGGGCCGTGGTCTTGTTGCTGGCATTCTCCACATTGCCGATGTAGATGACCAGATCGTACTTGCTGCGGAACTCTTCCACGGTTTCAAACCGCATGGGCTTTGAAAAGTCAAAGACTTCCTCCTCATAGGGGATCATCTCAAAGCCTTCCTTTTCCATATCGGCAATGAACCGCTCCGCCACCCGCTTTTCGCTGGGACATTTTCCCAGAATCTCAAAGAGCACCCGGCGATGCTTCTTCGGGCTGATCGGCAGCAGATGCTGCGTATCCTTGACCAGGGTCACCGCCCGGTCCGCGCATTCACGCGCCCAGGCCCTGTGCTGTTCGCAGCCGATTACCCCGAGATCTTCCTGCCGGGGCGCGAGCGTGCCGTTTTTCTGCTTTTCATGCAGGCGGAGCGCTGCCTTGGCCGCCAGAATGCGGGTCACTGCCTCATCAAGGCGCTTTTCCGAGAGAATGCCCTGCTCATAGCCCTGACGCATGTACCCCAGATCTTCCTCATAATCCTTGTTGAACAGGATCATGTCACAGCCGGCCTCGATGCAGGTCGGAACGGACTGACGGCGGTCCATGGCGCACATAAAGCCGACCATGGGGCTGGCATCCGTGATAATCATGCCGTTGAAGCCGAGCTGGCCGCGCAGCAGATTCTGAAGCAGCTCCGGGGACAGCGTGGCAGGCATCAGGTGATCCGGATGGTCCGGATTGAACTTTTTCTGATAGGCCGGCATGGCGATATGGCCCACCATGACGGTCAGTGCACCGTTGTCAATGAGGGTTTTGTAGATATCGCCGTACGTCCGGTCCCACTCCTCGCAGGAAAGGCTGTTGACGCTGGTCAGAATATGCTGATCGCACTCATCCACGCCGTCACCGGGGAAATGCTTGATGGATACGGCACTGCCGCATTCCCGGGCGCCGCGCATATAGGCAAGGCCGCACTGCTTGACCATTTCCGGATCACTGCCGTAGGTGCGGACATTGGTAATGGGATTGTGGTAGTTGAGGTCAATGTCAACAACCGGCGCAAACGCATAATTGCAGCCGACGGCCTGTCCCTCGGAACAGGCGATCTTCCCCAGCCGGTAGGCCTGCTCGGGATCGCCGGTGGCAGCCGCCTGCATCTGCTTGCCGAACGCAGTCCCCTCCTCCACGATTCCGTCTCCGCCGGCCTCAAGGTTGGCCGCCAGGAACAGCGGGATTTTCGTATGGTTCTGCAGGTAGGAATATGCCGAGAACAGTTCCTCTGTCCTGCCCGTGCGGAACATGACTCCGCCGGGGCGGCGGTTCAGGAGTTCATACTGCAGATACCCTTCATTGGCAGAATACCCGATGGGGAAAAACAGCTGCTGCAGTTTTTCCTCCGTCGTCATGCCCGCCCGGGTCTCCTCCACCCAGGCGATATCGGCATCATTCAGATAAAAAGGATTGCCTTTCAGGTCGATCATTTTTGTTTCTCCTTGTGTTTATTGCCCGGAGGTCAGTCTTTCAGTTTCAGCAGCCGCCGGGTTCCCTCCTGCACCATGACCGGGTTGAACCCCCGGAAGAACAGAGTCTGCAGTTCCCGCAGGCTCATGGCAAGGAATTCTTCGTCCCCGCCCTGAATCAGATCAAAAGCCCGCGGCAGATCCTCCCGGAGGATCTCCCGTGCTTCCGTGTCCTCTTTCATTTCCGACAGCCGGCTGTCCATGGTATAGCGGAGCCGGTAATCCTTTGCCGGACGATACGTCTTTTCAAAGACGCCGGCACCAAGTTCAATCGTCTCCTCCGTTCCGGGCAGCCTTGCCTCGGCTGTACAGCCAAAGGGGACCTCAAACCGGACGCTCAGCGTGCCGTCCGCCTGAATCCGCCAGGCGGACGCATACCGGCCGCTGGCGGAATCATAACTGACCTCCATGAATCCGGCGCGCCGGGTGGGCTGCGGAGCAAAACAGACCCGGTGGAATCCCGGCTCCATCGGCCGGATGCCTGCCAGATCACGGAACACGTATTCCATGACGGAACCGTAGGAATAATGGTTCAGCGAGTTCATTTCCGTCCCGCTGATCGTCCCG
>CACXHF010000123.1 GCA_902767305.1 uncultured Eubacteriales bacterium | reverse complement strand
GCTTCGCGGATCGCCTCCAGCATCCCGGGCATGGCCGCTGAGACGCTGGCAATATAGGACTGCGCCTGAATGGAAAAGCGGGCCAGCCGCTCGGTGCCGCGTCCGCTCAGATCCCGGATGGCCGTCTCGATCTTCCCGGCTCCGCGTTTCACATACCGGCCCGATTCATCCATGGCCGGTCCGGCAGCGGTGGCAAAATCCAGAAAGGTCAGTGCCAGAACACCGAGACCGGCGGTCAGGGCGCCCAGCGGCGTCACCAGGCCAGTCACAAACGGCAGCAGCAGGCCGAATCCCTTCACTGCCGGCCCGATCGATGCCGTGACGGCCAGAAATGCCGCGGTCGCCTTCTGGACAAAAGGCTCGGCATTCCGGAAGCTGTTGACCAGGTCCGTAAGCCCTTTGACCGCCGCGATAACGGCTCCCTCTGCATAGGAAAAGAGCGTAATCTCGAGGCCTTCCACGGCGGATTTGAATATCGTAATGGCTCCTGCCGCGTTGTTCAGGCGCACACTGGCCATCTCTTCCGTGGCATTGCCGCAGTTTTCAACGGCCGACTGCAGTGCCTGCACATCCTCCTCCGAGGAATTGAGCAGAGCCAGGAAACCGGACATGCCGGTGGTTCCGGCAATGGCCGAAGCAAAGGCCGCCTTCTGGGTTTCCGTCATGGATTCACTCGCCCCGCGCAGCTGCTCCATGACCTCCGCAAGCGATTTCATGTTCCCTTCGGTATCCGTCAGGCTGATCCCGTACTCCGCCATGGCGTTTCTCGCCGCTTTGGGCGGATCTGCCAGGCGTTTGAACAGGGAACGGAGCGTGGTGCCGGCCTGACTCGCCTTGATCCCCTGATTGGCCATGAGGCCCAGGGTCACGGCCACATCCTCCACGCTGTATCCCAGCGCACCGGCCAGCGGAGCCGCGTATTTGAACGACTCCCCCAGCATTTCCACATTCGTATTGGAGCTGGTCGCCGTGGCGGCCAGCACGTCCGTAAAGTGCCGGACATTGGAAATGCCGGTATCGACAGCCTCGCCGTCACGGAGGATTTTCCAGGTCTCATCCGCCCGGTAGCCAAGGGCGGTCATGGCATCCGTCACGATGTCCGACGTCGAGGCCAGGTCCGCGCCGGAAGCAGCCGCCAGATCCATGACCGGGCGGAGTCCTGCCAGCATATCCTCCGTCTTCCAGCCGGCCATGGCCATGTACTGGAGCGCTTCCCCGGCCTGAGTTGCCGTAAAACTGGTCTCTGAGCCTGCGTCTATGGCGGCCTGACGGAGCGCCGCCAGGCTTTCCCCGGCTGCACCGGAAATGGCTTCCACCGCCGACATCTGCGAGGTGAAGCTGAGTCCCGCCTGCATGGCGCTCTGTCCAAGACCGGCCAGCGGAGCAGTTATGGTCCGCTCCATGAGTGCACCGGCAGAGGCGGCGGCCGCGCCGATCCGGGCCAGTTCCCCTTCGATCCCCATGACCGCTTTGGCAAACCCGTCCGTATCCAGCGAAAATGTGGCAAACAGCTCGCCTACCTGCATATCGGTTCCTCCTTCCCGGATTATCTGTCGTGGATGCCCCGGCTCACTCCGGTGCTGACCGGATGATGCGCTTTTTACCTGTTTCTCTCCTCGCGCCTCTTTCTCCTGGGCTAGATCCGCACCACGGAAGAAAAGAACTCCTCCGCCGCCTGCCGCGCCTCCTCTGTCCCGGTTTCCGGCACAGGCTGTCCCTCCTGGATGCGTCCGGCCACCGCCCCGTAAGGCGAGAGATTCCGGCACAGGACCAGGAAGCGGCGCCAGCTCATGGTCCCCAGTTCCTCCACCAGGTCGATGCCGTAGTCGCGCCGGAAGTCTGCCTCAATGGCGTCAAAGAGGGACAGGAGATCTACTTTTTTCCCTTTTTCCCCGGGAGCGAGGTGCGGGACTGTTCATCCGACAGTTCCTCGCTCTCCTCCGCGCCTCCGTTGATCCGCTCAAAGCATTTCTGAATGAGCAGCACCAGGTCATCTGCCGAAAGCCTTCCGGCCATCCGGTCCATCTGCTGCTCCCCGAACAGCGCGTCTGCCGCCTCAAACACCAGGCGGGTATATTCAGAGTTCCTGTCCGTCCCCTGCAGCCGTTCCGCCCGGGCCATCTTGAGCGGCACCAGCGCGGGGATGACGGCCTTTATCTCGTACGTTTCCCCGAGAATCCGGACCGGAATGGTCCGGTGTTCCTTTTCTCTCAGGAACTGATCAAAATCAAGCAGCTGTTCCTGCATCTCCGCCTCCTCACGGTTCACTGCCGGCCTGCACCGCGTGCACCCGGATCTGCGCCCGGCAGCCGTTATTAACCGTCGTCACCGTAATCTCCGCTGTCCCGGCACCGACCGGCGTCAGCACAAACCCGTTTTCCGAAATATCGCTGACACGGACCACAGCCCGTTTTGAGTTATTGACCCGGAAGCGGCGGTTGCTGGCATTCTCCGGTTCAAACCGGATTCCCAGGATTTCCTGCTCACCGCCGGCGGTCATCTCAAGCGTCTCAATGGGTTCGCCGCCTTTCGTGATCCCGACGCCGGTCATCTGGACGTACGGAATCACCTCCGCCTCACCCACCTGCTCCAGCGTCCAGGAACGGGTCTGCTCCGCGTTGTCCGCCGACTCTTCTGACGACGTCACAATGGTGTCGATAATGTATCCCCGTCCGTACGGGTCAATGATCTTAATCGTCGCATCCGCTCCGCACCCTGCCTGTTCCGCATAGTCATCCAGCAGTTCCTGGCCGCGGTCGATTTCCCCTGTCGCCTCCACCACCTTCTTGACCCCCTCCAGGTCAATCGTCCCGGAGCGCTTGGTGATGTACGGTTCGGACCACACATCCGTATCCGCGGAGCTGTCCTCCGTCTCACCGGAAATGGTCCGTGTCATGGAGGTCAGCCCGTAGATGCGTACCCACGTCTCCTCCAGCTGCGACTTGTCCATGATGTAGATCAGCCAGTCAGCCACCGACACCGGACAGCCGTTTTTCCGTCCTTTTGCCATTCTTCCTCCTTCCAGTCATCCGGTCCGCTGCTGTTCCATCCCCCGGGATTCTATCCGCAGTACCAGATCCGGAAATTGCTCACATACAGACAGCGGCCGCTGGTATCCACTCCGCACCCTTCCGCGGTTGACACCGCTTCCACGCGGGCCATTGGGCCGTCTCCACTGAGGAAGCCGGAATAGCCCTCCAGCGCCTCAGCTACCTCCACTGCCCACTCATACGGTTCCCGTACATGCCCGGGCTCTCCACGGGTAAAAATCTGGATCCGCGCCCCGCCTGCCGATCCGCCGAAAGCGGAATCCACCGACATCACGGCCAGTGCCCGGTCCGGGGCGTCCGGCAGAATCCCCCAGAACAGATCACCGGCCGTCTCATCCGTATTGCAGGTGCCAAGACCCAGGAATTCCAGATGATCACAGACCGATTCAATCAGATTCATGCTGCACCTCTGTCCGTACCATTTTCCCGGATCTTATCCGTTCAGCGCCTGCCGGATCTGACTGCCCAGCACCTCCAGCATTTCCCGCTGGACACCGGGATCATGCGCCGGATCCTCCAGATACTTGGCCTGACCGCCCCCGGGATGAGCGAAGTCCGTC
>CACXHF010000122.1 GCA_902767305.1 uncultured Eubacteriales bacterium | reverse complement strand
GGCTGACCGCAGCCATCGAGCCGGGGACGCTGTATCCCTCCCATGAGGCCATCGATTTTTATCATCATTATGAGGAAGACATCGCACTTTTCGCAGAGATGGGGTTCAATGTATTCCGCATGTCCATCAACTGGACACGGATCTACCCGACGGGAATGGAGGAAACGCCGAATGAGGCAGGGATGGCGTTTTATGACCGGGTATTTGACTGCTGCAGAAAGCATGGAATTGAACCCCTGGTGACATTGTCTCATTACGAACTGCCCTTTGCACTGGTGGAAAAGTACAACGGGTGGGAAAGCCGGGAACTGATCGGGTATTTTATGCGGTTCTGTACGACAGTGTTTGACCGCTATCAGGACAAAGTCCGCTACTGGCTGACCTTCAATGAGATTAACATTGGAACGCTGCCCTTTGGTGCAGTGCTGAGCACCGGTACTTTCCGCGGTTATGAGGGACCGGTCCATGGTCTGCCGGATAATAAGCAGGCCCGTTTCCAGGCACTCCATCATATGCTTGTCGCCAGTGCGCTGTGTGTCAGATATGCCCATGAACATTATCCCCGTTTTCGCATGGGCAACATGATCGCCTATTCCGTTGTCTATCCTCTGACGCCTGATCCGGAAGATGTTCTGGCAGCTCAGCAGGATACCAACCGGATGAACTGGTACTGCGGAGATGTGCAGGTACGGGGGGCCTATCCGTATTTTGCCAGACGCTACTGGGAGGAAAATGGCATTCAGATCTCTCAGGAACCCGGAGATGAGCAGATTCTCCGGGAAGGAACCGTCGATTTCTACACGTTTTCCTATTATTCCTCGCATTGCATGACAACGCATAAGGATGCCGGGAACGGGGAGGGAAATCTCATGTTCGGCGCAAAAAATCCGTACCTCAAAGCCTCTGACTGGGGCTGGACCATCGACCCCAAAGGCCTGCGCTTTGCGCTGAATGAAATCTATGCCCGCTACGGCATCCCCATGATGATTGTTGAAAACGGTCTGGGGGCATTTGATCAGAAGGATGCAGATGGAAAGATCCACGACAGCTACCGGATCGATTACCTTCGCGCCCATATAGAGCAGATGAAGGAAGCCGTTCGGGATGGCGTGGATCTGATGGGGTATACTCCCTGGGGATGCATCGACCTGATCAGTGCATCCACCGGAGAGATGGCGAAACGATATGGATTTATCTATGTGAACAAATTTGACGACGGTACAGGGGATCTGACCCGTGAACGGAAGGATTCGTTCTACTGGTATCAGAAAGTCATTGCCTCAAACGGTGAGGACCTGGACGGCTGAGACGGTCAGGCATCCGGATTCTTCGGACCGGATGTGTGGTCCTGCTGCAGAATAACCTGAAGGATAAAACTGGCAATTCCGTCCTGATCATAGGGCGGAGCTACGAAATGCGCCGCGGCCTTCAGGTCGTCCGGCGCATTTCCCATTGCCACACCGCAGCCGACAGCTGTCAGCATGTCCCGGTCGTTGCTGCTGTCTCCGAATGCAGCGCACCGCTCCAGGGAAATGCCAAGTTCCGTGCACAGCCAGCGGATGGCACTGCCCTTGCTGCAGGTTCTGGGCACTACCTCAAGACCGCCGTAGCTCATGGAGGAAGAAAGATCAAAGCGATGCAGTGCCGTCAGCTGCTGCTGAGTCCGGGGAAGATCGGGCAGGGGACAGTGGATCACGTTGATTTTCTCAAGTCCCGGTGCCCCCTCATCCAGGAAGGAACGCAGGCGGATCATTGGCGGCAGGGCGCCGCGGCGCTGGATATAAAACGGTCCCCAGACGGGCATCGTGCATCCTTCAGCCTCCGCACGCGGCGAGCGGACCAGCAGTACTTTGCCGTTCACGAACAGTTCGTAAAAATCAATATACCGGTCAAGAATCTCACAGGCCAATGCCGCCTCCTCCGGCGGAAAGGGATCATGATAGATCTGCTGTCCCAGTTTCAGATCATAGATGGCTGCACCATTGCTGGTAACTGCATAATCAAGACCCAGGTCCAGTGTCTCCTGCGGGATCATGCTCAGACAGCGGCCTGTTGCAAGCCCCAGTTTTATTCCTTCAGCAGCGGCTGCCCGCAAAGCCTCCTGATTTCCCGGAGAGACTGTTCTGTGATCAGGACTGAGCAGCGTGCCGTCGAGGTCAAAAAATAAAATGTCGGATCGGCTCATCTGTTTTGCCTTTCGTAAAAAGTCTGTAAAAGAAGAATCTTTCGCTGCTGCACTTCGGTTCAGAACCGGCAGGCATTTTGCCGAAGTACTCTGAAAAAGAAACGGATGTACAGGTATTTCCGGAACGTATTATAAGCGCTGTCACCGGAATGTTCAATCACAGGATTTCCGTAAGTCCGGGCGGATCATTCACAGGTATAAACAGCTTCCGTTTTCTGATTTTTCCGGGTTCCGGAAGCCATTGGATGGATTCATCTGCAGGTACTTCATTTATTGACAGTTTTTTCCCCGGATAGTAAAATAATGGCAGACGACCTGCCGCTGCAGGCGGGTTGAAAAAATATTCAGGAGGGAATCTATATGAAAAAAGTCTTGACTCTTGTTCTCACGATATGCCTCCTTTCGGCATTGTTTGTCGGCAGTGCTTTTGCAGCTGGAGAGGATCAGGATATCGTCATCCTTTTCACCAGTGACATACACTGCGGCGTTGATCAGGGATGGGGCTATGCCGGACTTTATGCTGTAAAACAAAACCTGTCCAATTCCTATAATGTCCTCCTCGTTGATGATGGTGATGCCATCCAGGGCGAAGCCATCGGTACGATGACCAAAGGTGAGGCGATAGTTGAAATCATGAATACCGTTGGCTATGATGTGGCCATTCCGGGCAACCATGAGTTCGACTATGGGATGCCACGTTTTCTTGAGCTGGTAAAGGAAAAGGCGAAGTATCCTTATATCAGCTGTAACTTTAACAAGGGCGGCGAACTGGTTCTGGATCCCTGGATCATGAAGGAGGCCGGCGGCATTAAGATTGCATTTGTCGGCGCTACGACACCGGATACTCTTCGTTCTTCCACACCGAAGTATTTCAAAGATGAGAACGACCAGTTCATCTATGGCTTTATGCAGGACGAAACCGGTGAAAAACTCTATAGCGCGATTCAGAAAGCTGTTGATGAAGCCCGTGCAGCAGGTGCGGATTATGTTGTTCTCATGGGCCATCTGGGCAATGAGGAGGAGTGTATCCCCTGGAGATACAACGATGTGATCTCTCATTGCAGCGGCATCGATATCTTACTTGACGGTCACAGCCATGATACAGACATTGTCACCATGAAAGACAAGGACGGCAAGGATGTGGTCCGTGCTGCGTGCGGAACCAAGCTGGCTGAGATTGGTGTTGTCCATATTACCCGTGACGGCAAAATCTCTGCCGAACACTATCACTGGGTGAGTTCAGTTTCCCTTCCTGAACTGCTCGGCATCGACAATGCGGCTGCTGAGGCTGTCGTCAAGGCGACCGCTGATCTCAAGGAAAAGCTGGCTGAAGTTGTTGCTGTCAGCAATGTAGACCTGATTACACATGATCCGGTTGCCAAGACGGATGACGGCAAAGCTGTCCGCGTTATCCGCCGTGCAGAGACCAACCTCGGCGACCTCTGTGCGGATGCCTATCTCGATCAGTCCGGTGATGCCGATATCGCTTTCATGAACGGCGGCGGCATCCGTGTTCCGCTTAACAAGGGAAATATTACGCTGGGCGACATCCTGAAGGTCCATCCCTACGGCAACAGCCTCACCGTGATTGAAGTCACCGGTCAGCAGGTCCTGGATGCACTTGAATGGTCCGTGCATGCCCTTCCGGGTGAGTTTGGCGGCTTTAACCACGTTGCAGGCATGACCTTTGAATATGATTCCACGATCGAAAGTCCCTGCGTAACCGATGAGACCAATGTCATGTTCGATCACATCGATGAGACCAAGGAACGCAGAGTGCGCAATGTCTTAATCAAAGGCGTTCCGCTGGATCCCAAGGCCACCTACAAGCTGGCTGCCATCGATTACCAGCTGCTCGATGAAGGCGACGGATACACCATGTATAAGGGTGCCCGTATCGTTCAGGACCGCGTCAAACTTGATAACCAGGTCCTGATTGACTATATCACGGATACTCTCGGCGGCGTGATCGCGGATGGCTATACGGAACCCTATGGCCAGGGCCGCATCGTCTCCGTCAATCCTGAGCAGTAAGCCGGGAACGGGGACATCCACAGATGCTGCAACCGGGAAGAGCATGACGCAAAAGCATTTTGCAGATCCTTTTGGCGGAATCCCGGCTGCAGATACTGAATATCCAGAAAAAAGGGAGTCGGAAAACCGACTCCCTTTTTATACCTTTAACCCCCACGCCGGGTATTGGGGTCGGAAAGCTTGCAGCTATGCCTGTCGTGAGACTCCTTTTGCCCGATGCGGTCTGCCAGATGCGAGGGTGAAAAAGGAGCATGCACATGGCAGTAAGAGTCATAAAAGCAGGATCAACGGATATCATCATCTCAGCACCGCCACCGAGTACGAAAGCTGCCGTCTGCAGCCGTGTCTCTACGGACTCCGGGAAACAGGAACGTTCATACGGGGCGCAGGTGAGCCATTCCATGTCTTTCATCCTGCCGCATCCCGGCTGGAAGCCGGCGGGCATCTCTGAGCGGTACACAGGCGAAGATCCGGCCGCAGTTCAATGCTTTCATTACAGCCTGTGAGAGCGGAGGCGTGAATCTGGTGATTACAAAGAGCGTCCGCCGTTTCGCAGGGAACACATCGGATGCGCTGAACTGCATCTGCAGGTTGAAAGCCCTGAACATCCTGATTATCTTTGAAAAGGAGTCTGTGAATACGCTGGAAGCCTCCGGGGAAATCTGGACGAGTGACCTGATGGGAGAAGCAGGAAAAACAGCTGGGATAAGGGGAATTCTTCTCTGAAAGGAGGGCAAAAAGGAAAGTAGCAATTGAAACCGACATGTCTCTGTGATAAGCTTATCAACAGGATGAGAAAACACTGGACAAGTCCCTCATGGGGACGAATACACTGTATGGAAGCAGGAGGGAGAAATTATTAAGTCAATCATTCACGTCAAAGGATGCTCTATTGAGGCGGATAATAAAACAAAACGATAGGTCCTGTTTACGGCGGATAAGATAGAGGGAAACCTCCTCTTTGTTTCTGACTGGAGAAGACTGATGTCATGTTCATATTCCTCCCATTACAGCATAGATAATGAGGAAGCCGGGACAATCATTGATCTTGTTTATGCAAAAGAGCTGCGGAAGGCAAGGAATCTTGTCAGACGGGCTAAACGGATAAGATGCTTCTGTGAAAGGGTAGGGGATGCAAGACTGGATGATGCTGTCCCGGATGAATGGTATGATGTCTGGAAGGAGTTTGAAGGGTTTCTTACCAACAGAATGCATTACCAGGGCGAAATTGAAGAGAAATTTATGTGAACCCATGGTGGCTGTGGAAGATAAATTGACAGTCAGGTAAAAAACGTTTCGAAGGGTACGGTGGAGCGCTTAAGAATGGGTGCACAGGATAATGAAACTGCGTTCCTGATAATTCGCCGTATTGCGCTTCAATCCTTTCAGCGTCATAGGAGTTCTCCATTTCCTGATGGTATTCTTACTTACAGGGTGCTTTTCTGCAATTTCCTGTATGGTTGATGGGTTCGTACAGTTACTCACAATTCTGGCATGTACCACAACCTCTGTACAAAGAGATTTTTCGGCAGACAGCTCCGGCTCCTGATTACTGTTATTCAACCATCACGGCAATCAGATTGTCCGGACAATCTGTCTCTTTATGAGTTTGTATCAGGATGTTGATGTCATCGGATTGAAAGCGAATATCCTGTGCCCGGTATTCTTTGAAAGTCAGGCCGTACATTTCGCATTTTTTCTTGTGAGTGGGGATTGGCAGGATAATAATGACAAGTGGATTTTGAATGAGCGTTCAGGCTGCGAAGGAATGTTGCAAAAAGGTTGGATGAACAATGAAAAAGACTTCAGATCTGGTCAGAAGAAGGATGAACAGGTTTTTCCTGACAACTCTTACGATTCTTGTTTTGATTCACTGCGTTCCATCTGTCTGTGCAGCCGAAATCGGAAATCATGGCGCCATGATGAAGCTGGACGATGATGGTTATCTGTATTACATGGACTACACAAAAGATTATTATAGTCCGGAAGTGATGGATGCCATGAGGAAGATCGGCTTTATCGATCCGGGCTGCTCGGTCTTCTTCACCCACAATGCCAGCGGCGAACCGATCACTTGCCGGAATTATGATTATCCGCATCATGTGTCTGAAGAGGACAGAACCCTGACCGGACTCAATATCGTACTTCACTGCAAACCGGAAGGCAAGTATGAATCCATAGCCGTGGCCGACGCGGTGTGGTGCGATGAGAACAATCCTCTGCTGCAGCGGGGCGGGCCGGACCGGGAGGACTTTGATGCGAACCTTCTGGATATCCTGCCCTATCAGTGCATGGACGGAATTAATGAAAAGGGGCTTTACGTCTCCATTCAGCGGGTCGATATCAAGGAAGGGGATCAGCCCGCGCGATTCCCGGCAGGGGCAAGCATGCTCCTTCGACATATGCTGGACGATTGTGCGAGCGTCGACGAAGCCGTGCGGAAGACGGAAACCGGCATCCTGCT
>CACXHF010000121.1 GCA_902767305.1 uncultured Eubacteriales bacterium | reverse complement strand
CCGGCCTGTGCCAGCTTTGACATGTTCAAGGATTTTGAGGACAGGGGACGTATTTTTAAGGAAAAAGTCAATGCCATGATCTCCTCGGCAAAGTAAAGCTTTCGGAGAATCTGGCCGGGACTGATGGAAACAGGCTGCACCTTGCCTGCTGATCATTTCGGAGGGCAGAGATGAAACGAAAGAAAAAAAGAAGACTTGTCCTTCCTGTGATTTTAATGGTTCTTTTCGGTATTGGAATGCTGTGTGTGATTCTCGCACTGTATCTGTTTAAAATCAGAGGTGTAAATGTAATTGGAAACCGGACAGTGCCCAAAGAGGAAATTGTTGATCTGAGCGGTGTCAGACCCGGAGATAATTACCTGCTTCTGGATGAAGCCAAAATGAAGGTGCGTATTGAGACAAACCGGTATCTTGAGTATATTTCCTCTCAGTTTGATTACAGCGGAACGCTGACGATTAAACTGAATGAACGGCATGCAATGGGTATTCTTCAGCGAAACGGTTACTATTACGTCATTGATGAGCGTGGAATGGTGCTTGAAAATACAGGCATGAGCTATCCGCCCGGGATTCGATGTCCTATAGTCAAGGGACTGAATATGCCGGATTCGGCCATGATTCTGGCGGGCGAAATTGTGGGCGTCAAGGATCGTGAACAGCTGACAGCACTCAGTAAAGTACTGAAAGCACTGGATGTGACTAACATGATGGGGCGGACGTCATCCGTTGAGATGGCTAATCTGGATAATATTTACATTATGACAACGGAACAGGCACGGGTTGTACTTGGGGAGGCGGAAAATCTCCGACTGAAACTGATCGTAGCCAGGGAAATTCTCCATCAGAGAGAAGACCAGGAAAACCTTACCGGTGTCAGTATTGATATCTCAAACGGGAAAGAAGCACATTACATTCCGGCAGTTCTGCCAACCATTACACCAACACCGGAGGTGACGGCTACTCCGGGTCCATCGCCAACACCACAGAAAAAGTGATGGACACATGAAAGAGAGGCATCGATTTCCGGGAGAGTACCTGGAGTCCCCGTGAATCGTTCTTTTAGGTGCATAAAATTGCTTATCATCAGAGAAAGTAAAAGCAGGTACTTGAAAAGCGGCAGTAATTCGGGTAGAATAAAAGTGTATGATTTTAGATTTACATATTTTTTTGCGTAAAGACGAGGGAAAACGGGAGATAAACGCAATATGAGCAAGAAGCCTACTGTGGTTTTGGACTTTGGCACTTCAAAAGTGCTCGTGTTGATTGGGGAAGAATCCGGAAGCCCCATGCTCAGCATTACGAGTGTCGGTATGGCTGAATACGATGGATTTATGAATGGTGAATGGAATACTCCGGACAGTGTGACAGATGCCATCGCCAGTGCAATTGAAGCTGCTGAAAAAAAGTACAATACACATATTAAGGAAATATATGTTGGTGTTCCCGGAGAGTTTATTCGGATTTATGTAGTTGAGTCAAGTGTGGCTCTTCAGGGGGCAGATCCGACAGTGACGCCGGCTGATGTTGAAAAGATCATGCGTATGGCGACGGAAATGCTGCAGAACCCCAGCGGTGTGATTATTCATCGGTCGCCTGCCTGGTTTAAGGTGGACGGCGGAACGAAGACTCTTGAACCAGTCGGTCAGAAGGGGGCTACCCTTGAGGGAATGATCGGGTTCATTCTGGCGGATCAGTTTTTTATTAACGATGTATCAGCCCGGCTGAAACAGCTTGGAATCGCAATCAAGGGATTCTACTCGACTTCCATAGCGGAAGCATTGCAGAGCATTCAGGCGGAGGAACGTGACCATACAGCTGTCCTGATTGATGTGGGCTACCTCTCGACGGAAGTCATGGCTGTTGAGGGAGATGCCATTGTCTGGCAGAATGTGATTTCTCAGGGCGGAGTGGATATCACTCTGGATCTGGTGGATATACTGAAAAAACCGTTTGATGTATGTGAACGGATCAAGCGTGCTTACGCTTTCGGCGGCCCAAAGAATGCACAGATTGAGGTGCAGGGAGATGACGGGCATATGGAAACGGTCTCGGGAGATCAGGTTTCTGAGATTATTGAGGCACGCGTGGATGAGATTCTTGAACAGTGTGAGGATGCCATTGACAAGAGCGGCATTCGTCTTGGAAACTGGTCAAATGTGTATATTACCGGGGGCGGCCTGATGCTGATGAAGGGTGCCAGAGTGTATGTTGCGGGAAAACTCAGCAAATATAATGTACGTGAGGCCAGTATTAAGACGCTTAAGATGAAGCAGCCTCAGATTTATGCCAGCGGAAGCGGCCTTCTCGAGCTGGTCGTTAATACCGTTGATCAGCAGGAACAGGATTCGGGATTTCTGGACAAGCTTCGCCGACTGTTCCGAAAATAAACAGTACCTAAGAGAGTAAAGGGGGATTTGCCTGTGTTCGAGATTGAAATGGAAGAGCGGCCGGCAGCGTCGATAAAAGTAGTTGGCTGCGGCGGTGGCGGCGGAAATGCGCTGAACCGCATGATTGAGGTCGGTGTAAACGGCGTGGAATTCATCGCTGTCAATACGGATGTTCAGGCGCTCAAAACCAGCAAGGCAACGAATATTATTCAGATTGGCGAAAAACTGACCAAGGGGCTCGGTGCAGGTGCGACGCCGGAGATCGGCAAAAAAGCTGCAGAGGAGAGCCGGGAGGAAATCGCCGGTGCACTGAAAGGTGCGGATATGGTGTTTGTAACTGCTGGCATGGGCGGCGGCACCGGAACAGGCGCTGCACCGGTTGTGGCAGAAATTGCAAGAGACATGGGCATTCTTACTATTGCAGTAGTTACAAAGCCTTTTGCATTTGAAGGAAAAACCAGAATGCGCAAGGCGGAGAACGGCATTGATGAGCTCAAACAGCGTGTGGACACTCTGGTAGTGATTCCCAATGAGCGCCTGCTGCAGGTCTGTCCGAAGGGAACCTCTTTTAAAGGCGCCTTCATGTTTGCTGATGATGTCCTTCGTCAGGGCATTTCAGGAATTTCAGATCTGATTTCTCAGACCGGTATTATCAATCTTGATTTTGCTGATGTGAAAGCAGTTATGGAATCCGGCGGAATGGCGCATCTGGGCATTGGTGTCGGCAAGGGTGAAAAGGCGATGGCTGACGCAGCGACGAATGCAATCGCGTCACCGATGCTTGAGACAAGCATTAACGGAGCACGTGCAGTTCTGATCAATGTCACCTGTAATTCCAACTGCAGTATTACTGATATCAATGATGCGGTTGAAATGATTACGGCAGCCGCAGACAGCGAGGCAAACATCATCTTCGGTGCCAGTATCGATGACACATTGGAAGATGAGGTAAGAATAACCGTGATAGCAACGGGGTTTGAAAAGGAACCCTTCCCGCCGAGAACTTCTTCTCTGGATCCTGCTGCGACTCTTCCTTCGCAGGCGCCTTATGTCTCGCAGTCCTATCAGCCGTCTTATCAGGCATATGCTGCTGCGAACAGCGGGAATGCCGGCTCGTATTATAATCGTTATGAAGGTGGCTATCAGCCGGTTGGTGGTGTCTATACAGGCAGTGCTCCGGTTCAGGATAAATTGGTGACAGATCCTTCTGCTTCCGGTCCGGATGTTCCCTCTTTCCTGAATGAGCCACGGGAAAATCCGCTTGCAAACCTGGGCGGCTACAGCGGAACGACTCCTCAGACGACGTATGGACAGACACAGGAAAGTGGACAGAGTGGCCAGCCGTCGCCTGAAAGATCAACTCAATATGATACCAGGGTGCCGTCATTCCTTCGCAAAAAACGCTGATTCTGTCAATAAAAATCGCCCTTTTCCACTAAAGGAAAGGGCGATTTTATTATAGCCTGTTTATCTGAATTTCCAGGATGAACGGGCACGGCGGAACACGTTCTCATAATAGGAATACCATGCCCGCGGAGCAGTGATGCGCATCTGATAAAGGGAATTGTTGTTGGCAACAATGGTAATGCGGCCGTTCATGACGTAGGTTTTGTTCCCGTCGTTGTACTCTGCTTTATAATAGCAGTAGGAGCCTTTGGCACCGCCCAATGTGGCGGAGGCGATCGAGCCTGGAACGAAGGAGGTAAAGTTGGTTGCCATTTCCTCCAAGACGGATTCAAGCCTTGAACGGGCATCTGATACGGTTTGCGGCACACCCATGTTGACCTGTTCAATGGTAAGTCGTGTCTGATACCCGTTCTGGTCCATCATCTCACTCTGCGGTTCGACAAACTGGACCGTGGAAGATTGATTTGTGTTCGGGTTTAGGAGCCAGGTAATCGGAATGGAGAAAGAGATGCCCATGTTGGGGTTTTCATAAACTTTATACACGTAATCCGGAGTAGGCATGGGGGTAGGTGTCGGTTTGTCAATGGGGTCTACGGAAACCGGTGTCGCGGCAGGGTTGTCGGGAAATAAAGAGGAAAAGTCGACAGTGAACGTTTCACTGGCAATGGAATTGCCAGGAGCTTCTGCCACAGCAGAAATTGAAAAAAGGATGACCAGGCAGAATGCAAACAATACAGAAGATTTCATAGGTTCTCCTCCGAAAAAGACTAACTCAAATCAGGCAAAGTATACCAGTCTCTGAATGAAATGTCAAATCATGAGACGCAGCTCCTGATGCGGAATGGACAGCGTTTGCGCCTGCCTTGCACAGGAACAATCCGGTGAGAAACAGAAAGGAAATGAAAGCAAGAGTGGAGAATATCTGTTGGATCAGGAACATAAAATTCCTGGTATTTGACATGGATGGAACACTTGTTGATACAGAAAAACTGTATAATCGGTTTTGGGTGGAAGCAGCCAGACATTTTGGGTATCCGATGGAATCCAGGCATGCCCTGATGCTTCGATCTCTGGCGCCTGAAGTTGCAGAACCGCTGATGAGAAAAGAAGTTGCCCCGGATTTTGATTTTTATACAGTCCGTGCTTACCGCAGAGAGATTATGGAAGAATACGTGGACCGTGAGGGCCTTGAACCCAAGCCGTATATGGTAGAAACGCTGGAATGGTTTCATGATAAAGGCTATCGGATAGCACTGGCAACGGCGACACAGGAATGGCGTGCCAAAAAGTATCTGGAGAAACTGGGCGTTCTTTCTCTGTTTGATGCTGTCGCTACAGCGGATATGGTTAAACATGGGAAACCGGCGCCGGATATTTATCTGCTTGCCATGGATAAGCTGGGAGCGGATCCTGCTGAGACTGCAGCAGTGGAAGATTCACCGACTGGCATTCTTTCGGCCTGCGCCAGTGGAGCACATGCGGTAATGATTCCGGACCTGGATCAGCCGGATGAAAAAATACGCCGGTGCTGTACAGTTTTTTCATCTCTCCGGGAACTCCGGAAGGCATTTGAACGTGAATGCAGATAAAAGACTTGTACCAGTCTTTATACAAATATTACTCAGGACAAAGGAAGGAAAGAATCACGAACGACAGAAAACGAAAGGATTCATCGGTAAAAATATCCAAATACAGAGTTGCAACGGAGAAATAAATCCGCTATAATACAGATGTCGGAATGTTTCTTTTCTGTAATGGTGATCTGGAGGTGGAACGATGGATAACTTTGTGATTACAATCTCAAGAAGTTACGGAAGCGGAGGACGGCGCATGGGAAAGCTTCTGGCGGATCAGCTGGGGTATGAATTCTATGACCGTGAGATTCTCCGGAAAGCATCCGATGAGAGCGGAATCAATGAGGAGCTGTTCTCTAAAGCGGATGAGCAAAGTGCAAAGCTTTCGCTGTTCCGTATTGCCAGACAGGTGTATACCGGGGAGGTTATTCCGCCTGACAGCGACGATTTCATTTCCAATGAGAATCTGTTCCGTTATCAGGCCAAGATCATTCGTGAATTGGCAACTACGCAGAACTGTGTCATTGTTGGCCGTTGTGCTAATTACATACTGCGTGGCAGAGACAACGTGGTCAATATATTTGTGACGGCGCCGGTAGTGGATTGCGTCCGCCGCGTCATGGAGGTTGACGGTCTGGATCTGGAGGAGGCAGAAAAGAAGATTCGAAAGATCGACAAACGGCGCGCCGATTATTT
>CACXHF010000120.1 GCA_902767305.1 uncultured Eubacteriales bacterium | reverse complement strand
TATGATTTCAGTGCATCAATGGCTGCTGAGTCATATCCATCTGCCCAGAGAAACTCCTCAAAGTCAAGTGAGTGCATGGTGATCTGAGTCTCATATCCTACCGGCACAGATTCAGGAATCTCCACTGCTTCGTCGTCATCTTCACCGTATGTCAAGCCAAGCAGGGACCCGGAAGAGATGACGTCAAAACGAAAATCCGTGGCAAGATATTTAACCGCGGTTCTGGCATTGCCGCAGCACTGGATTTCATCCAGGAAAATCAGCGTGTTGCCGGGAATCAGCTTAAAATTCCTCACATATGCTGTCATTCTCTTCAGAATTTCATCAGCTGTAAGTTCCCCTTCAAAGATCCATTTCATGTTCGGCTGGAGCAAGAAATCGATTTTTAGGAAATAAGCATATTCTTTTTTGCCAAACTCTTCGATGATGAACGATTTCCCGACCTGCCGGGCACCTTTCAACAGCAGACACTTCCTGACCTGTTCGGTGCGGCGCTGTTCCTTCCATTGAAGAAGTTCACGGTATACCTTGCGTTTGAGCATCAAGATCACCTCCAGTTTTCGCAGTCTCTATTATGCACAAAATTCAAGTGTCAGTCAAACGAAATTGGAATAAAATTTAAGTTTATATTTCCGTGATTTGGAATAAAATTTAAGTTAGACTTTCGCTGATTTGGAATAAAATTCGAGTTATAATTCATATGCTGAAATTGGCAGTCCTGCAAAAAAAACAGAGGACTTTCGGCGAAGGTCTGACCGTTCGTTTTTTGATATCGTCATCCGCCAAAATTTGCTGAAATGTTGGTTGCTATTGGCGCTGACAATTAGAAATCTGACAAAACTCACGGTATTGCTTTCACGCCAACAGAGTTTCTGTCGAAATTGTGAGCTTTTTCTCACAGATAATTCATGCTGACATCGAAATCCCCGGCGATATTTCCGAAATGCGAAAGAAAACGGCATAGCCTTTAAGTAGACTCTGCCGTTTTCTTTCGGAATTAATCATCCCTAAGTACGCGCCCTTGATGAAGTGCTTTTATTTCCGAACAGCCTCCGGCGGCGTTCCGATCTTTGATCGAAGAGCCTGTGTGCATGAACTGCCGTATTTTACTGTTCTTTCGGATTATCCCTCCGCATCTCGGGATGGAGCTCATAATATTTCCGTTTATCCTCGTACATCTTCTCATCCGCCTGACGGAGTGCACTTCGGACATTTCTGCAGTCGTCTTCCACATAATAGCCGACAGCCAGACTCACTTCATCACCCGAAAGCTCGCACAGACGCTGTTTTCTTGCCTCCATCTCCTCGTCCGTAATTCCGACGACAATCACGGTAAACTCATCGCCGCCAGCCCGGAAGACTTCCTCATCATGGAAAACACTGCGAAGTACCCGTGCACCGGAGCGGATCAGTTCATCTCCGGCAGAATGTCCTTCGGTATCGTTGACCTTCTTGAGTCCGTTCAGATCGGCAAACAGCACACCGACCGACTTTCCCGGTGATATCTGACCGTTGCTCATCCGCTCGACATAGTTGTTCATTTCATTACGGTTCAGGATTCCTGTCAGCATATCCCTGGAGCTCAGGATCTGCAGTCGTTTGAGAAGCAGGTGATTTCCGATCTCCGCTCCGAGAATATACGTGGTCAGTTCCAGGGTTTCCTTGATCTTCGGAGCCATGTCCGCATCAAAGTCTGTTGCCCAGATGTATCCGTGCCGCTCATTTCCGGACTTCAGCGGAAAGAGAACAATGGAGGAAACATGATTTTCCACCAGTGACTGATACCACTTCGGATTACGTTCTCTGACCACTTCCATATCCTGGGCATTCTTGGCAATCAGGCAGTTGCTGCCCGAAATCGTTCCTTCCCAGGATTCTGCCAGTTCGTAAAATGTATCGTCAACAATCTCAGCCATCGGTTTCTTAGGCGCATCCTCGGCAATATCCTCACAGAGAACCGAACAGGTACGCGTTACCGGTTCCATCAGAAAGATGCAGCACTGTTTCGCCATGCACAGCTTCCGGATATCCTTGATCACATCCGCCATCGTGGCCTCAAAGTTCGTCGTTCCGCGAAGCTTGATGGTCGTTTCCAGAATACTCGATGCCAGCTCGGCAGATACATTGGAAAGTCTCTCACTGTCAGCAACCGGATTGATTTCCATTGTATAGGTGCAGAAACTCAGGTTTCCCTCATCAGGCACCACTGGAAGAAACGTCATGTTGAACCAGACATCGAACCGGTCCGGATGTGCATAGGAATGCAGACATTTCTTTTCGACTGCTGCGCGGTAGCAGTAATCCTCGAAATTCAGATCCCGGGTCAGATACTCCGTATAAAGACTGTTCGGTTTAAATTTGGTTGTCAGCATCTGCACGTCTCCATACGGACGTTCAATGGAATCCAGATAGGCTCTGTTGCCTGTCACAATTCGTATATCCCCGTATCCACCGTTTTCCAGTCTTTCAACGGAAACGACGCAGGTCATCGCACCCATTCTGTCTACTAAACTCTGAAAATCCATATTCTCTCTGTCCTCCCGGAAAATCCTCTGTCATGGCAGAACCGCCGCTCCTTCAGTCGGAGTCTGAAAATGGTTCTCTGCCTCTCCTTATCGTGTTTGCATTGCCGGCCTTTGCCCGGCTGATCTGATATTCTTCAGCATGCCGCCTGCCAGATCGTCAGACCGGCTGCACTTTCTTCCATTTACAGTAAACTCGAAAAACGTTTAATCAGTTCATTCAGAAGCGATACGGCCGTCTGGGTGCGGGCGTGCAGGGTTGAGATTTCAGTTTTGAACGACCGGATCGTCTCTGAGATCGTCCCGACCGTCTGTCTCACCAGTTCCCCCTGCACCTGCGTAAAAACATCCTCAAACCGCCGGCAGGCGTAAAGAAGTGCCTGATCGGCGTCCGTCAGCTGCGCCAGCGTCCTGCTGCACAGATCCACTGCCGCAAGCGCATCAACCATGGATACAGTCTGACCATTGGCCATCTCCATTCCGACAAACCGGTAATCAAGTTCCGAAATGCGGAAGACTTTCGGCGTTTCTTCCATCATTTCGCAGCATCGGTCATACTGCTGTTTCAGATTCCGGATCATCTCTGACAGCGTCCGATAGACCTTTTCTCTTGACTGTTTCAGAACAGCAGTAAAATACGGCACTGCTTTCCGGGAGATCCATTCGATTTTCTCCGCTGATGCAGTATCCCCAAATACACGCATCGCCTGACGGATCCGTTCATCATACGTCTCATACTGTTCTCTCAGCTTCACCGCAGCATCCAGCAGCTGTTCATAAGCCGCCAGCGTCACATTTTCCTGCATGACCATTCCTCACTGTCTCGTATGGCAGATTCCCGGGATCAGGCATTCCGCGCCCGAAACCGATGCATCCGTTTCAGCTTCAAAGCATTGGTTCAAGTTTCTTCACCAGCGTTTCCAGAGTCCGGATGGTTACGCGAAACGGCGTTTCTGCCTGCCGGATACCATCCCCGATGTTTTTCATCCATCCTTCGATATTCGGAACATCCTGCAGAACAACGCCCTCCCGTATTGTACTGAACGTTGAGTTCAGGCGTCCATAGGCCTGCTGAAGGATAGAATACGAAGAAGTCAGATGTGCGCGGACATTATTGCAGGCATCTAAGGCCTGCCTCGCATCACGCAGCTGAATCCTTCCCGGTCGATTCCCCGGCAGATCCGGATTGGAATAAGCCCGGAAGGTAAGATTGAATGTCTTTGGACTCTGTTCAAAGACTTCACACCACTTCCTGTACCTGCCCGACAGGTTTTCCGAAAGCGTCTGCGTAGTCCCATAGATCTTCGACCTCATGTGCGAGAGGTATCCCTCAAAGCCATCCCCCAGTTTGCTCTGGATAAAGGAAGCTCCGGCACGCAGTGCATCACTGTTGAACGCCTCGATCGAACGCATCACATCCGCATCAAAGATTTCATACTGCTCTTTAAACAGAGCCACATTCTCAAGCATTTTTTCATACGCTTCAAGCGTCACGTTTACATCCATTGTGATCCTTCCTTTCAATCAGAGCAGGCGGTAAGGCTCCCGCATGACTACATGGATGCCGTCACGGTACAGGAAACAGCGTGAAAGGGATTCCGTCAGCTGTTTGCGGGAAGGTACCTTCAGCACACATTCATCCGAATCGTCTTCGGACATGTGAAAAGCCATCTGATGTCTGAACATCAGCAGTTTGCTCGCAAAGATATCACCGGTATCCGGGAGCATTCCGCTCTGAATCAGCGAACGGACCTGCGGAACAACAACGACAACATGCAGACCCTGCTCCGCACCGGCAGCGATGAAATAGCGGATTCTGTCCTCCAGATGCCTGTCCTCCGGATATGATTCCTCTTCCATCGTCCGCGAATCCGTATAATCTTCCGGACCGGCTTCCCCGGACGGTGCTCCGTCAAAGGGAAAATCAATCCCATCCAGCATCTCAAGAAGCTCCTCTTCTGAATACCGGTCCACCCTGTCCGCTGCAGCCTGGTCCATGACAGGTTCATCCGGGTATCCCGTGGACCGGTTTTTCTTTTTCGGCCGCAGACTGTTCTTCAGTTCCTGCAGTTTGCGCCCGCCGGCCAGCTCTGCCGGATTCACCAGAATCAGCAGTCGATCACCTTTCTCCGAAATCCGTCCCTCGTCCAGGAGAAGATCCAGATGCTTTGACGCTTCCTCGATCTGTTCATCCTGGGTAAGCAGCTGCGCACCGTCCCACTGGCGGAGCATCTCCTCTGAGGGTTCATGCATCCAGATCTGCGTGGACATTCCCTGCATTTCAGCACTCAGAATCAGGCTTCGAACCACACTGATCATGCCGTCAAGCTGTTCCTCCATCCTGAAATCCGCACAGATCAGCAGGTTTTCATAGTCTGCACGGAGGAGCCGCATGGAAGAGGTTGCCTCAAGGCGCCTCGCGCGTCCCAGCCAGAAGTACATGCCTTTATCCCGTGCCGCCCGATGTGCATCCAGTTCCTTCTGAAAAGCCCCTCTGCACGCCTCGAACGTCTCAAGTTTTGCCGGATCGCCGGAGATAAACAGATGTTCCTTGCGTGTATACCTGAGGGGATCCGGTATCATTGACGGATCATCTACCGGAATCATCCTCCGGTTCAGTTCATCGATGACCTCATCAAGACGCTGCTTGTTGTCACCCGAAAGATTGTAGACATTGATCTTTCTGAGGGTGTTGTCCTCGTAAGAGAGTACTTTATAACGGGGCAGCGTGCTGATCATTGCATTCTGATCATCCGTCATCATGCCCCTGGGGATCGCGAGCGTCTCTTTCATCTCATTCTTATCCGTGGTGCACATGGCCAGCCGGATACCGATCTGTCCCTTGGACTGTTCATTAAGCGCCTCCACCCCGGAGGTATAGAACTGGCTCGACATCAGGATGCGGATTCCCTGGTCACGGGACTGGGTCAGCAGATTCTGAAGCTTGATCACATATTCCTGTTCCCCGCTGTCCCGGATGGCCTGGGACATGCGTGAAAACTCATCGATAATTACAAACAGCAGCGGCAGACGCGGACTGATTTTCGGATCCTGATACCAGGATGCTCCGGCGGCGGCAATGATTCGCTGCCGCCGTTTCATTTCCTCCGTCAGCTTGTCCACCAGACTGCAGATCATATCCTGAGACTCATCCAGCAGAATGTAACGGACATGCGGCGGCCAGTGTTCCGCGTAATGGGCGAATTCCTTCATCTTGAAATCCGCCAGCCACAGTTCCACATCATCCGGATGATAATTCAGGATCAGACCGGCAATAAGGTCGTGAATCAGCGTGGATTTTCCGCTTCCGGATACACCCACCAGAAAGCCGGCATTGCCTCCGCCGCCCTTTTTCGTCTCGTTGTCCTGGGTGTTATACGAACAGACTGTTCCATCGTCCATTACGCCGTACGGCAGTCTCAGATCCCGGTTTCCCGGATGATAGGTCACCTGACCGGGATCCGGCACCGGGTAATCATAAACCTCTCTGTGCCGGAGCCTGTCCCGGAGCTGTTCTGCACGCCGGGCTGTAAATTCCGTCTGGGGACAACGGAAGTCAAAACGGTCTGCTCCCTCCAGGATAAAATAATCCCCCTGATCTGTATAAATGGCGGCATTGGCCGTTTTCATGTAGAACGGTATCTGGCTCTCAACCGTTTCGTTGAGAAGGATCACGGTCAGTTTCAGTTCCTCTGCATTGTTCACCAGCCGGCGCAGACGATTCTCCTCTATTTCTTCAAGACTGCAGCGTATCACCAGCAGGCGCTCCGCAGGTTCAGTATGAGCCAGTGACCACAGTTCATCCAGTGTCTCATTTGCCTCCTGCAGACTGTGGCAGGCCGGCGACGCATAGGCCGAGGTACAGTCCCCTTTGAGGGACGAGAGCACACCGATGCTCGTATCGTACAGCGTCGTTGTATCCAGAATCACCGTCCGCCAGTGTGCCAGCTCCTTGAGACGCATATGAATCTGCAGCTGATTGACTGCATAATGAAGAAGGTGCGTTGCTGCTCTGCCCGCATTTTTTCGGGAATGGCAGGCAAAATAAGCGACGTTCGGAATCCCTTCGGGCAGATAGACCACCCCTGCTCCATCCTCACCTTCGTCAAACGGCCAGGCACTGTTCCGAACCTTGGGCAGAGCCTCACGATCGCCCTTCAGGATGGGAAACGGCCTTGCCTGGAAGCCAAAAAGCGGCATTGCTTCCAGGGTAACATCCTCACAGGCGTCTCTCCATTCCCAGCATCTTCGAAACAGATCCGTGATCTGGGCGGAAAGCGCCCTCAGCTGACCGGTACCCCCGCCCTCCGGCAGCATAGAAACAGGCCCGCCGTCCGTCAGGCGGAGCTCCTGTCTCACCCGTGCTTCCTGCCCGGAAATATACGTCAGGGTCTTAATCAGCGCACCGGCCACAATCTGTTCCCTGATGTAACGGTTAGCCGGATCTCGGGAACTGGCTGCCTCATTCATCAGTTCCTGCAGTTCCTCCTGCATTGCCTGAGGCGTATAGGCACTGAACGTATACTCTGTTCCCTGCGTGCCATATTTTTTCTGATTGCGCCTGGCAAAATCAAAGAGATACCGCCATTGGTTCTGGAATTCCGTCAGCCTGTCCATGGCCGCATTCTTTCTCTGCTGCGCGGCTTTTTGCTGCTGTTCTTCCTGCGCCTGCAGATCTGCATATCTTGCATTTATCCGTGTCAGCTGTTCGAGAATCCGTTCGTACATCTGCCGTATTTCCCCGAAGGACTGCATACTCACCCTTCCCTTTCAGATCCGGCTTCAGAGAGTGCCGTCATAGGTCAGCGTAAATCCATCCAGGTCCGCTCCGCTGAACTGCAGATCAAACGTCCTGTCGTATCCCGCCTGTTCCAGTATTTTTTTAGCTTCATTTACGGTACAGAACATCAGTGCATTTGCATAGCCGTACCGTTCAGCCGGATCTGTCAGATCCGCCTGGTTCACCCGGCTGAACTGATACGTCTGGTTTTCCGGATC
>CACXHF010000119.1 GCA_902767305.1 uncultured Eubacteriales bacterium | reverse complement strand
TTCCGTTCATGCCCTGAACGGACAGTACAGCCGGCAGAAAAATAAACGGGCCTGTCGTGCTGCGACAGTTTGCAGAATTTCCGGCATCCGGACTGGCCTGATGCCGGAGAACAGAGAATGAGTTCTTGAAAGGAGCAAGTGATGTCCGCACATTTTGCGTTATTTGCGGATCTTGAAAACTGCGGCGGAAAGAAGAATGTTCTGCTTGATGTCATTGAACGGGTAAAGCTGCGCGGAGATATACTGATTGGAAAAGTCTACGGATATACGGAAAGCTATTCGGAGCTGAAGGAAGTGCTGCTTTCCAATACATTTGCAGTAGTTCCGTCTTTGCGTTACGGATACAGTCAGAAAAACAGCATGGATATTCAGCTGGTTATTGATGCCCTGGATGTGGCTTTTACGAATCCGCTGATTGACAGCTTCTGTATTGTCTCAGGCGACAGTGATTATGTACCGCTGGTGGGAAAACTGAAAAGCATGGGAAAATTTGTTCTGGGAATATCACGCAGTGAGGCTGCTTCAGGTGTATTCATGAATGCCTGCAGTGAATTCCAGTTCCTTGAAAGCGTGGCAGCCAAGAAAAAACGTGTTCAGGAGAAGGAAAACGGGGAGACACTGACACTGCAGGAAGTGAATGAGCTGATTGTCACCATCCTGCGTGACAGCGCGAGCGGAGATATTCTGGCGTCCGAAACGAAGAACACGCTTCTGCGTCTGCGGCCGGATTTTTCCGAAAAAACGCTCGGCTTTTCCACGTTCGGGAAACTGATCGCAGAGCTTTCCGCCCATTTCGGAGCGTTCTCCGTGACCAGCGAGCAGCATAACATCAAACTGAGTCTGAATCAGGGCGGAGGAGCGTCAGATCAGCTGACCAAAGACAACTACATTCCGACATTCCGAAAGATCCTGGATGTATATAAGAGCGAAGGATTTGAACGCGTCAATCCATCGGTACTGAAAGCAGCGGTGCTGGAAATATATCCGGACTTCAGTGAACGTCAGATCGGGCATCGCCGTTTCTCGGATGTGCTGAGAGAACTGGAGCGGGCAAAACTGCTGAAAGTGGAAATGGATGAAAGCGGAAACATGCTGGTGAGAATTGAATGAGCAGATGTTTTTTAGGAGGTCTCCTGCTTTTTGCTTTTCTCCTTGCGGCATCCGATGTGCCGGCACAGACGATTCGGATGGAAAAAGGCTATGCAGCCTATGACTTTCCGGATGAGTGGCTGGTGCTTTCACCGGAACTGTGCCGGGTTTATGCGCCTGTACTCAGAGAGCAGGGGATGGATCCGGATGCTTTGGCGGCGGACATGGAGAAGACGCACGTGCTCAGCTGTGCGTACAATGAAGATTTTACTCAACGGCTGGCTGTGCAGGTCTGGGAGGAGGAAGCCTCTCAGAAGATGTTTGACATTGGTCGTGCTCAGACCGGCGACCGCCGCCGAATCCGGGCAAATGTAGAAGCAAATTCGCTCTGGGAAAGCCGGGGATACCGGACACAGGATGCCGAATGGCAGAACGTTGGGGACCGGTACTGGCTGTACATTCATTACACGAAGACAGATAATGGGGAAACGGTAGGACGCGGACTGCGGTATATGACCATTCACAATGGACAGTACGTGGTTCTGGACTGGCAGAATTCGGGAAGGCGTTTTTCCAACCGTGATCTTGCTCAGTTCAAAAGCCGACTTCAGAAAATGACATTTGTTCGGGACATTGAGGAGCCGATGCGTGAAATTGAGCTCAATGCGGTGCTGCCTACTGAAACCAGTTCCGGCGATCTTGAAATATCCGGAACGACTGAACCCGGTGCAGAGGTAACGCTGAGCATTGAGAGCGAGCGCACGCTGCTGCATACAGTGGATGAAACGACGGCAAGCAACCGCGGCACATTCCGTTTCCGCTATTCGCTTGAGCATGAAGGGGAGACGGAACTGATTGTTCATGCACATGCGGAGGGTCTCATCGATGCAACAGCACGCGGATGGGTAACCTTCAATTCCAAGACACTGCCCGTATCCGGAATTGATGAAAATATGACGACCAGTCAGGACCAGGTAGTCATCTCCGGAATGACATTGGCTGGAACGCAGCTTCAGCTGGTATCTCCGTTCGGACTGAGCAAAAAACGTGCAGCTAATGACGGAACCTTTTCTTTTGAGCTGAATACGAAAGAGGAGGGATCTTACGACTATACCCTGCTGCTTGAAAAGAGCGGATATGTGCAGCGCAGATTCACTTTTACAATTGTCCGGATCAAGACGGATGACCAGCAGCGGGAAGAAATCCGGAAAACTGCAGTGAGGATCAAGTACAGAGATCTCCAGAAAGGACTGGAAAGCGATCTGGGAAAGATACTTAATCTGTATGGACCTGTGAGTGAAGTCAGTTCGGGCGGCGGTCTGACCTATGTCCGCATGCAGTTCAGTAAGAATGCCGGAGGCAAATGGATAAATCCTGTGGTGTTGACCTGTGAATCAGACCCGGGTCTGCAGGCAGGGAACTATATCTCGGCGGTTGTCGCTGTTGATGGGATCTACATGGAGCAGGATGATGCGGGAAATGACGTAAGTGTTCCCCGACTAAAGCTGCTGTTTATAGATCGGATTGAGTAGGAAAGTCAGGACGCCATATGGGTAACACAGAAAAAAATAAGAACGGTCAGGCATATATGACCGGAACCAGAGACGGCATTCCTATAGCACTTGGCTATTTTGCCGTTGCGTTCTCTCTGGGAATTGCTGCCAGAAGTATCGGAATGACACCGTTTCAGGGCTTTCTGGCCAGTTTTCTGAACATGGCTTCTGCTGGTGAGCATGCGGCTTTCACCAGTATCGGCCATCATGCCACTTATCTGGAGATTGCGCTGGTGACACTCGTTGCCAATGCACGCTATCTCCTGATGAGCTGTTCACTTTCACAGAAGTTTCCCGAACGGATACCGTTTTATCATCGGCTTCTCAGTGGGTTTGGTGTAACGGATGAGCTCTTCGGCATCTGTATTGCACGGCCTGGCTGGCTGAATCCTTTCTATCTGTATGGTGCTTTTCTGATTTCAGCCGTTGCCTGGTCGAGTGGGACCGCTCTGGGCATCATGATGGGAAATCTGCTGCCGGCGCGTGCGGTGAGTGCACTTGGCGTGGCACTTTATGGAATGTTTCTGGCTGTAATCATACCCCCGGCCCGGAAAAGCCGTGTGGTTGCCGGATTGATTGTTCTTTCGTTTCTTCTGTCGTATCTTTTCGGAATTCTTCCGGGTCTGTCCTCGCTCTCTGCGGGAAACCGGACGATTATACTGACCCTGCTGATTGCCGGCGGTGCGGCGGTACTGTTCCCGGTCAACGGTGAGCCGATGGAGGATGAGGAAAATGCAGCGTAACATGTATATTTATATTCTGGTCATGGCTGCTGTCAGTTATACGATCCGTGTTCTGCCGCTGACGCTGATTCGGAAACCGATCCGAAGCCGTTTTCTTCGTTCTTTTCTCTATTATGTACCTTATGTAACCCTTGCCGTGATGACGTTCCCGGCGATGGTACAGGCAACGCAGAACCCGATCGCCGGGGCACTGGCTCTGGTGCTTGGAATTGTACTGGCCTGGCTGGGACTGGGGCTGTTCGGTGTTGCTGCTTCCTGTTGTATCTTCGTCTTTATCCTGGAGTGGGTCCTGTAAAGGCCAATGAAAAAAAGGAGATCAAAGAATGTGCGGAATTGTTAGTTATGTCGGTCATCATCAGGCGGCGCCAATCCTGCTGAGCGGCCTCCGGAAACTGGAGTACCGCGGATATGATTCTGCCGGAATTGCTGTGCGGAATGCAAATGAGATAGTCACAGTCAAGGCTCAGGGACGCCTTCAGCGTCTGTTTGACAAGACAGATAACGGGAATGCCGTCGAAGGGTTCTGCGGAATCGGGCATACCCGGTGGGCTACGCATGGAGAGCCGTCCGAAGTGAATGCGCATCCGCATTCCTCTGATGATGGAAATGTAGTGGGCGTTCATAACGGCATCATTGAAAATTATCAGGAACTCAAGGACAAGCTGCTGCGAAAAGGCTACCATTTCTATTCCACTACGGATACGGAAGTGGCCATTAAACTGGTAGATTATTACTGGAAAAAGTATAAGCTTGGAGCGGTGGATGCCATAAACCGTGCCATGGTCCGTATCCGGGGCAGCTATGCACTGGCAATCATGTTTCGGGATATCCCGGGGGAGATATGGGTTGCCAGGAAAGATTCGCCGCTGATTATCGGTGCAGGAGAAGGGGAAAACTTTGTGGCCTCTGACGTACCGGCGATTCTCAGTCATACCAGAACCGTATACTATATCGGGAATCTGGAAATCGGACGTCTGACATCCGACAGCATTACATTCTATAACCTGGACGGTGATGTCATTGAGCATACTCCGGTGACCATTGAATGGGATGCTGAGGCGGCGGAAAAAGGCGGTTTTGAGCATTACATGCTCAAGGAAATTCATGAGCAGCCGGTAGCAGTCCGGGAAACCATGAACTCCTATGTACATGATGGAAAAATCTCTTTTGAAGAGGTGGATGAATCCCTTCTTGCTGATCTTGAACGGATTTATATTGTGGGATGCGGTTCTGCCTATCATGCCGGAATGGCCGGTAAGGCAGCACTTGAGAGTCTGACAGATCTGCCGGTGGAAATTGATCTGGCATCCGAATTCCGTTACCGGAATCCGAAACTGGTCAAAAACAGCATGGTGATCATCATCTCTCAGTCCGGTGAAACTGCAGATTCTCTGGCGGCACTGCGTCTGTCCAGAGAAAAAGGGGTTCCGGTTCTTTCCATTGTCAATGTAGTAGGTTCCTCCATTGCCCGGGAGAGTGACTGGTGCATTTATACGCATGCCGGCCCTGAGATTTCCGTGGCAACTACCAAGGCATACAGCACTCAGCTGATCGTTATGTATCTCCTGGCCGTCCGGATTGGTGAACTGAAAGGACGGGTAAGCGAAGAATATTCAGCTGAGCTTATGGATGCAATGAAGAAACTGCCGGATCAGATTGCACGGCTTCTCGAAGACAAGGAACGCATTCAGTGGTTTGCCAGCAAATACGCGAGTGCCCGGGATATCTTCTTTATTGGACGAGGAATGGATTATGCAACATCCATGGAAGGCTCTCTCAAGCTGAAAGAGATCTCCTATATCCATTCGGAGGCGTATGCAGCCGGTGAGCTCAAACATGGAACCATATCGCTCATTGAAGACGGAACACTGGTGGTTGGCATCCTGACACAGCAGGCACTCTTTGAGAAAACCGTTTCCAACATGGTGGAGGTCAAGAGCCGCGGTGCCTACCTGATGGCTGTTACCAGTTATGGCAACTACAGCATTGAAGATACAGCCAATTTCTGTGTATATATTCCCAAAACAAATGAACATTTCATGACCAGTCTTGCGGTTATCCCACTGCAGCTGCTGGCATATTACATCAGCGTTGCCAAGGGATTGAATGTGGATAAGCCGCGGAATCTGGCCAAGAGTGTAACGGTCGAATAAGGCCGGAAAGGAGCAGAAAGTATGTTGACCTGGAATGTGACATATCACTGCAAAACGGGAAAGAGAGAGGAATTTTATCAAGGATTGTGTGATCTGGGGGTCAGAACCCGGTCACAGTCGGAAAAAGGAAACTGCCGGTACGATTATTATTTTGCTGCTGCAGAGCCGGAGAATCTGCTCCTGGTAGAAACCTGGCAGACACCGGAGGATCAGCAGGCACACTGCCGGACGGAGACTTTTGCCAGACTGCAGGAACTGAAGGCGCAGTACTGCGAAAGTGTTGAAATTGACAGATTTGAACATTGAAAGGGGAAACAGGAATGCAGTTTATTGTAAAGGCATATGACGGAGCCGGAAAACTGGAAAAGAGAATGGAAGTAAGGCCGAGACACCTTGCAGGAATGCAGGCACTGTCGGAGCATATTCTCTGCGCTGGCGGCATGCTGGATGATGAAGGAAAAATGAAGGGATCCGTACTGATTATGGAGTTTCCGGACAGAGCGGCACTCGATGCATATATTGCCTCCGAACCGTATGTTGTTGAAAATGTCTGGGAGAAAATTGAAGTAGAACCCATGAATGTCGTGATTTTGAACGCAAAGAAAAACTGATGAAAAAACAAGGGGATTGATTTTAGAATCAATCCCCTTGTTTTTTTCAGTCAGTAAACGGAAGTTCCATGAAAGAGGCCATGGTCCGGACGAGTTCCTTTGCTTTTGCCAGAGTGACATCCTCGGCAAAACAGCGAATCCGGGGCTCGGTGCCGGAAAACCGGGCGATGATCCAGGATCCGTCAGCAAAATAGATCTTGCATCCGTCCAGATAGCTGATATGATCGACTGCTTTGCCAAAGTCCGGCAGCAGCTGCTGCAGAAAAAGGCGATTGTGAAGATTGTTCCGGATCGTTTCGGTAAGCCCCCAGTCATATTCAGCCATATGCATTTCGCCAAAGGTTTCATAGATCTCAGATACCAGAACGGACAGCGGCTTTTCAGTAACACTGACCATTTCCACCAGAAGAGAAGCGGCATACAGACCGTCCTTTCCGGAAATGTGACCGCGAACGGTGAGGCCTCCGGACGATTCTCCGCCGATCAGGGCATTGTGTTCATCCATGCCGGAAGAGATGTGCTTAAAACCGACAGGAACTTCCCAACAGTTCTGCCCAAAGGCCTCTGCAACACGGTCCAGAAGGTGAGTTGTAGCTATATTTCGGACCGCATCGCCTTTCCATCCTTTATACCGAAGCAGGTAATAGTAAAGGAGAACCAGAACCTCATTAGCCGGAATGTAGGTGCCGGTTTCGTCGATAATTCCAAGCCTGTCGGCGTCACCGTCCGTGGCAATGCCGATATCTGCATTATGCTCTGCCACAGCATGCTGCAGATCAACAAGGGTTTCAGGATTCGGTGCGGGAAGATGCCGGCCGAAAAAGGCATCATGACGGTCATTGATGACATCGATGTCACAGCGTGCAGTATAGAAAATGGTCATCAGTCCGGTGAGACTGACGCCGAACATAGGGTCAAGGACAATACGGGGACGCCGACGCCGGATGGCAGCAATATCAATCCGTTCCATAATGGAATCCAGATAGGCGTCTCTGGGGTCAATGAGATGGATCAGCTGAGCCTGGAGGGCGGCGTCAAAGGACACAGTATGAATATCAGACTCAGCTGCGGCATTGGCCTCTCGAGTGATTTCGTCAGTGATTTCCTGAACAGCATCCCTTCCGCCCCGGGTAAACAGCTTGACACCGTTGTAAATGGCGGGATTGTGAGAGGCGGTAATCGCTGCACCATAAGGAAGGTGCATGTTTTTGACGGTAAACATGATCTGCGGTGTTGGGGCAGAGAGATTAACAAAATAAAGCGGGATGCCTTCTCCTGCCATAACCTCAGAAAACCAGATGGCGGATTCGCGGGAAAGAAAACGACGATCATAGCCGATGACGAACCCTTCCTTATCAACTTTTTCACGAATCATTCTTCGGGCAATTGCATAGGCAACCCGCTGCAAGTTGGCTTTTGTGAAGTCTTCTCCAATGATGGCGCGCCATCCGCCGGTACCAAATGTAATCATAATGAACTCCTCCCCTCATCTCAAACTGCAACGACGGTCTATGTATTATACTGTATCGGCAGTTCTCTTACAATGGGAAAACCTGCATCAAACACTTAGTTGAACTTTCATTTACAGCCCGTTCCATACAGGCCGGGCAGATTGAAATAAGGATGCCGGAGATTCTCTCACCGCACATGGGGGAATCGGGAAAAAGCACATTAGATGATGTCATCAATCGGTGTATAATGCGGAATGTAAACCGTTGGAAGATAGGAAAATCCCCATCTGTTTGGTGAAGCTAAGCTCGGATAATGATGGACAGACGGAGAAAAAATGCATTTTAAACTCAGATTCATATATATACAAATGAAATTTGAAAGAATGTGAAAAAACATCTTGCAATTTCTGAGCAGACCCATTATAATGACCCCCATACCGACGGTACGCAAAGGAGCGGCCGCAATCAAGGAGGATTGTAATTATGTCATATGTAGATGAGGTCTATGAGCGCGTTGTTGCACAGAACCCGGCGCAGCCGGAGTTTCATCAGGCAGTACGTGAGGTTCTGGATTCCCTTCGTCCGGTTATTGAGCGGAATGAGGAAAAATATCGCAAAGAGGCGCTGCTTGAGCGCATAACTACTCCGGAACGTATTATTATGTTCCGTGTTCCGTGGGTTGATGATAAAGGACAGGTACAGGTGAACAACGGATTCCGTGTTCAGTTCAACAGTGCTATCGGACCTTATAAGGGCGGTCTTCGTCTGCATCCCAGCGTCAACCTGGGCATTATCAAGTTCCTTGGATTTGAACAGGTCTTCAAGAATTCTCTGACCGGAACGCCCATCGGCGGAGGCAAGGGCGGCAGCGATTTTGATCCCAAGGGAAAGAGTGATCGTGAGGTAATGGCGTTCTGTCAGTCCTTTATGACAGAATTGTACCGTCATGTCGGTGCAGATGTGGATGTGCCGGCCGGTGATATCGGAACCGGAGCACGGGAAATTGGTTATCTGTATGGACAGTATAAGCGGATCACCGGTCTCTATGAGGGTGTTCTGACCGGAAAGGGTCTGACCTACGGCGGAAGTCTTGCCCGTAAGGAAGCTACGGGATACGGCCTGCTTTACATTACGAAGGAAATGCTGAAGGCAAACGGACATGACCTTGCAGGAAAGACTGTGGCTGTATCCGGAGCCGGCAATGTGGCTATTTATGCTGTGCAGAAAGCAGAACAGCTGGGTGCTAAAGTGGTTACAGTTTCAGATTCAACCGGCTGGATTTATGATCCGGATGGAATTGATGTGGCACTTCTGCAGGATGTCAAGGAAGTACGCCGTGCCCGTCTGACTGAATATGCAAAAGCACGTCCGAGCGCTGTGTATCATGAGGGAAAAGGTGTCTGGACGGCGAAATGCGATGTTGCACTGCCGTGCGCAACCCAGAACGAACTGCAGCTTGAAGACGCGAAGGCACTGGTTGCCAATGGCTGCATTGCTGTGTGTGAAGGCGCAAATATGCCGACAACTCAGGAAGCCACGGAATACCTGATGAAGAATGGAGTTTACTTTGTACCTGGCAAGGCAGCCAACGCCGGCGGTGTGGCGACCAGCGCGCTTGAGATGAGTCAGAACTCCATGCGTCTTTCCTGGACGTTTGAAGAGGTAGATGCAAAGCTTCACGATATTATGGTCAACATTTTCAAGAATATCGATTCAGCTGCAAAGGAATACGGAATGGCCGGAAATTATGTGGCCGGTGCGAATATTGCAGGATTCCTCAAGGTGGCTACTGCCATGGAAGCTCAGGGCGTAGTCTGAGATTAAACGGGTCTGATAAAAAATGTGCATGGGAACATGCACATTTTTATCACCTCAGAAGCAACAAAATGTCAACCGCATATATGAGAGTGCTGGCAAATACGGGCAATTTCAGCGCATAAATTGAAAGTAATAAAAAATTATGGTTGACAAATAGTTAGATGGACAATATAATGCAGAAGCCTTATGGTGGAATAACAAATCCGGATGTCCAGGGGAGATACCGGATCATGGAGGATACTTATGAAAAAAAGGATTGCGCTTGCTCTAATGTTGGTAATGGTCCTGTATACTGCCTGTGCCAGTGCGGTAACGGTTGGCATCTGCCAGCTGGTACAGCATGAAGCGCTTGATGCAGCAACGAAGGGATTTATGGACGCTTTGAGTGCAAAAATGCCGGATGTCAAGTTCGATGAACAGAATGCCTCCGGTGATGCAGTTAACTGTGCGACAATTGTAAATACATTTGTCTCCAATGGTGTTGATCTGATTATGGCTAATGCAACAGCGCCGGTGCAGGCAGCCGTTGCGGCGACCGCGGATATTCCGATTCTTGGCACCTCAGTCACAGACTATGCAACGGCTCTGGGAATGACTGAGTTCAGCGGAGTCAGCGGCATCAATGTTTCCGGAACGACGGATCTGGCTCCGCTTGATGGTCAGGCGAATATGGTGAAGGAACTGTTCCCGGATGCAAAAAAGATCGGTCTTCTTTACTGCAGTGCCGAAGCTAATTCGGTGTATCAGGTGAACACAATCCGCGGTTATCTGGAAGCCCTCGGCTTTGAGTGTGCAGAGTTTTCTTTTACAGACTCCAACGATGTTGCGTCAGTTGCTCAGACGGCAGCGGACGGATGCGATGTGCTGTACATTCCCACCGATAATACTTGCGCGGCCTATTCGGAAACCATTGCCAACGTGGTCCTGCCTGCAAAGCTCCCGGTTATCGCTGGTGAGGAAGGCATCTGCCGCGGATGCGGTGTGGCTACCCTTACAATTTCTTACTATGATATCGGCTATGCGACCGGTGAAATGGCGTATGAGATTCTGGCCAACGGTGCTGACATCAGTTCCATGCCTGTACAGAGTGCACCGAACTTTGTCCAGAAATATAATGCCAGGATTGCAGAAGAACTTGGTGTGAAGATTCCTGAGGGATATACTGCGCTTGAGTAAAACGCTTTGAAAGATTATAACTGGATATGGAGAGACAGGGATGCATCAGATGCTCCCTGCTCTTTGTTGGGGGAATGATTGTGGAACTGATCAAGCTGATTAATGCATTGCCGGGGGCTGCCGCCCAGGGACTGATCTGGGGAATTATGGCGATCGGCGTGTATATAACGTACCGGATTCTGGATGTTGCGGATCTGACAGTTGATGGAAGCATAGCTACAGGAGGCGCTGTGGCGGCTGTCATGATTACCAGTGGCTGGAATGTAGGAGTGTCACTGCTGGCTGCGTTTCTGGCAGGTGTACTTGCGGGACTTGCTACGGGCCTGTTTCATACTCGTATGGGAATACCGGCTATTCTATCCGGAATTCTGACACAGCTTGGTTTATACTCGATTAATCTGAGGATTCTCGGAAACAAGGCCAATATGGCGATCAGCGTTAATAATTTCCATCTGATTGTTTCCTCAAGGAATGCGAGGCAGATGAGTCTGGAAAATCCGATCCTGATACTGGTCATTTTTGTGGCCGTGCTGATCGGCGGCATGTACTGGTTCTTCGGGACGGAGTATGGGTGTTCGCTTCGGGCAACCGGGGCCAACCCCAATATGGCCAGAGCACAGGGGATTAACACGGAGACTGGTAAGGTTGTCGGACTCATGCTGTCAAATGGCATTGTGTCACTGTCAGGTGCTCTTCTGGCACAGTACCAGGGATTTGCAGATGTGGGTATGGGTCGTGGTGCGATTGTTATCGGTCTTGCTGCGGTGATTATCGGCGAGGTGGTATTCGGAAAGCTTTTCCACAATTTTGCTCTCAAGCTCATGACGGTTGCTGTCGGTGCGATTCTGTATTATCTGGTGATTCAGGTAGTTCTGTGGCTTGGACTCAATACCAACGATCTGAAACTGCTGACGGCACTGGTCGTAGGCGTTTTCCTGGCAATTCCCCACTGGCGTTCCAGACTGGTATCCTCTGCCCGCAGGAAGGGGGGTCAGCATGCTTAAAATCAATCATATTGCTAAAACATTCAATCCCGGAACCATCTCAGAAAAGGTTGCACTGACTGATGTGGATATTCATCTGGACGAGGGAGAGTTTGTGACCGTGATTGGCGGTAACGGCGCTGGAAAATCTACCATGCTCAATGCAATTTCGGGCGTTTTTCAAGTGGATTGCGGCACAATAGAGATTGGTGGACAGGATGTAACAAATCTGCCGGAGTACAAACGTGCAGCATTTGTCTCGCGTGTTTTTCAGGACCCCAGATTAGGCACAGCATCTACAATGAATATTGAGGAAAATATGGCACTTGCGATGCGCAGAGGTCAGAAGCGTGGACTTCGCTGGGGAATCTCTGCAGCCGAGCGAAAAATGTATCGCGAACAGCTGCATATGCTGGATCTGGGACTTGAGGACCGGCTTGGCAGCAAGGTAGGCCTGCTCTCCGGCGGTCAGCGGCAGGCGCTGACGCTGCTGATGGCAACGATCCGGACGCCGAAACTGCTGCTGCTGGATGAACATACCGCAGCTCTGGATCCAAAAACGGCAGCCAATGTCCTTACGCTGACGCAAAAACTGATCGAAGAGCAGCATCTGACGGCACTGATGGTAACGCATAATATGAAAGATGCCATCGCCATCGGGAATCGTCTGATCATGATGAATGCCGGGCGGATAGTAGTAGATGTTTCCGGCGAGCAAAAAAAAGCACTGACCAGGGATCAACTCATGAAACTGTTTGAAAAAGCATCCGGCGAGGAACTGGCCAATGATCGCATGCTTCTTTCCTGACATACGAAAAAAAAACAGAACCGAAATCCGGTTCTGTTTTTTGTATGTCAGTCAGATAGCTGCCCATGCTTTCATCATGCGGCATTCTGTTTCGGCATTTCCCGGCCATACATCCTCGCGCAGAGCACAGAGGTGATCAAAGCTCTGGCGCAGACGCGGGAAAAGATGAGCCCAGTCCATAATTCCTTCGCCGAGAGGACGGTTTTCCCAGTGTCCCTCCGCATTGAAAACGCCGTCTTTAATATGCAGGGCGCAGACCTTGTTGCCGAAAATGGAAAGCGCACGTTCAAGCATTTCCATCTGTGCCTGAGGGGCGGTATCCCTGGGCGTGAGCAGATTACACAGGTCAAGGATAATTCTCAGGTTCGGAGAGTTGACTTCAGAGACAAGGCGGCCGGCCAGTTCGGGGGTATTGAGGGTATGAACAGCAACCGGCTCAATACCGACCAGTGCGCCGCATTCCTCTGCTGTCACGGTAACGCTCCTGGTAAAATCGAGAAGACGCTGATAAGCGGACTCACGCTCACTTTCAGGGAAAGTAAAATGTGTGGTTTCCGTTCCGACACAGCCGGCTCCCAGCGTAATGCTGGCGCGGAGAGCGTCGGAGAACCGGGCTTTTTCGGCAGTCAGCTTTTCAGGATCACGGTCACTGGCACTGACGTAGCAGCCCATGACGGGAATTGAAATGCCGGCTGCAGTGAAGATTTCACGGAGTTTGGTGAGCATTTCCGGAGTCATATATTCAGAGGCAGGCTTGGTGAACGCTTTGGTAAAAGCAAGCTGGGTAGCCTGGAAACCGCATGCGGCAATTTTCTCAGCCAGTGCTTCCGGTTCCATCCGGCCAAAGTCATGGCCGCGCATACCAATAATCATAATAATCTCCTCCTTGCAATGACGGGCAGCCGGTGCGAAACAGGTCGACTGCAGAATAAAAGATGACGGATGATGCCGTTTACAGGACGGCGGTGTTACTAAAGGATAGTATACAGGATGGCAGGATTTTTTACAAGCCACGGAGGTGAAGAGAAACGGACGGACGGAGCGGCTTGATTTGACCGGGTCAAACCTATTATAATAAATGAGGAAATCCGAGTATCGGCGGAAACAGTCTGAGAGACATATTTTGCCGGATATGGGCTGACCTGACGAAGTGCGGCAGGGACGGAAAAATGAACAGTCCAGATGTCAGATAAACGGGCGGCTGTTCAAAACAGGAAAGGAGCAGACTGATTATTTCAGTCCGGAAGAAAAAATGGATATTACCAGAATTCTGAGTGCGGTGGATCATACACTGCTCAAACAGGAAAGTACGTGGCAGCAGATTCAGGAAATATGTGAGGATGCCATGCACTATCATACGGCAAGTGTCTGCATTCCGGCGAGTCATGTAAGAAATGCAGCTATGTATATGGGCAGCAGACCGGACCGGGTGAAGATTTGCACGGTTATTGGATTCCCGAATGGTTATTCGACAACGGAAACCAAGGTTTTCGAAACAAAAAACGCCGTGGAAAACGGAGCAGATGAAATTGACATGGTCATCAATATCGGCTGGGTGAAAGAACGGAAGGATGAGGAACTTCTGCAGGAGATCAATGCGGTAAAGGCAGCATGCGACGGTCGTATCCTGAAAGTGATTATTGAGACCTGCCTCCTGACAGAGGAGGAGAAAATCCGTATGTGCGGAATCGTGTCGAAATCAAACGCAGATTTTATCAAGACGTCTACCGGTTTTTCCACGGGAGGGGCAACGTTTGAGGACATTGCCCTGATGAAGGCGCATATGGTCAATGGAAAGGGAATCAAGGCGGCCGGCGGCATTTCAACTCTGGATGATGCAGAGCGGTTTCTTGAGCTTGGCGCCACGCGTCTTGGAACCAGCCGGATAGTCAGGCTGGTTAAGGGACAGGAAGCTTCTGGCTACTGACCCGCAGCATCTGGATGCCTGCGGCAGGAAAAATGCGGTTCAGAACAGCCGATTTGTCCGGAAGGCCTGTTTTGGGGATTGACAGCGTCCCGGAAACCTGATAAGATACTTAATCGAGCCGCTCGGAAACGGTTATTAAATGCTGCTATGGCTACCGGTGTCCGGCGAGTATTGAAAAATGGAGGTGTCACCAGATGTACGCAATTATCGCGACGGGTGGCAAACAGTACCGCGTCAGTGAGGG
>CACXHF010000118.1 GCA_902767305.1 uncultured Eubacteriales bacterium | reverse complement strand
GGTCTAAAACTAAAAATCGAACTTGCCGACGAAGACGCGGAAAAAGTCACCGGCGGGGCCAGCTTTGGATTCAATTACAGAGAGAAAAGAAGGCAAAAGTGATATCAATCCAGAATTCCTCCGCCCCGCTTATTTCCCTCTTCCAGACTAAGATCTGGATTAAGCCCAGAACACCGGAGAATGGGGAATCTCTGGTCTGGGACTGGGATATCCGATTGAAAGCGCAGCAAGTTTGCTGAGAGGGCATCAAGGAAGAAAGAACACGGTCACTGCTGCAAAATCTGTGGTGAATACAAGGCAAATGAGAAGGTCACGCAGCCCACATCTGCAAAAAATGCGCCAAACTGCCGATAGAGAAGCGAAACGAGATGCAGAATGTGAACCGGCTGATTAACCTGCCGTTCCGGCCCTCCAGAGAACAACGCTCCTGGCTGGAAAAGAAGCGGGAGGATCAGTGCGAGGATGTGCGGAACGCGGCTGAATGGGCATGGGAGATGAGGTTTTCCCCGAGGACACAGCCGGAGGAAGAGTTGGCGGACAAGATTGACTTTGATCCGGACGAGCTGCTATTCTGACCGCTCACAGTCCCTGCCCCGGCACCAAAACCAGAGTGTTCTTCAAAGTGATTTGCTATGATTCTTCTCAGGTGGTACGGGAAAAAACGTGAATTGCATCCATGCAGCAGCCCGTCACACTATTGTGCCTGGAAGTTCCATCAAAAGAAACTGTCCATGTGGACAGTTTCTTTTTCTGATTCGCCGGGACTGATTCCATCTCATTTTGTCTTCGTTCGCGGCAGCAATGCTCCGCAGCGTCCTTGCCAAGATGAATACAGCAAACAGAGATCAGCCTGCCCTTTCCCGACAGTTCCCGCAGGATATTCCCTGACATGATCCATTGACTCGCTTTGTCATCTGAAATGAGAATTTTTAGCCGCATATATTGCGCATTCGGATGTATCTGATTCCACTTCTTCTGCGCACTCTGTGAGAATATCGCCGCTTTCATATCTGCCGTGCAAAGAGAAGTTTTCCATCTGACGCCTGAAATTCATGCAGAGCAAAAGGGGGATCCGCTTCACTTTTGCATCATTCTGATCAACGGTAAGTTCAATTATGGAGCTGTCACCTTTTCTGTGAGTGCAGAAAGCCAGGATGCGTCAGACAGGCAGAGAACCGGATGCATCGAAAACTGCCTGTCCGGCTCTGGGAGGGGTGCTGGGTCCATTGCCTGGCAATGGTTCCATTTACTTACTCCGGAATGGCCTCAGTCGATTTGCAGCTTCTCAGAGGTCATCCTGCATTTTATGACGATGTTTCAAGGTATGAAGCGTGGGTGCTTCCTCTTTGGCCCTGAACCATCTATGGTCAAGCGGTAAATGTGTTCCCTTTGCTGCCTCGGTTGCACTATTGACAGGCATGGAGAAAAAAGTATAATAAAGATGTGGAAAACCACAGAATGAATCCGCAACAAACGAAAAAGGAACACAGGAGGAACAGATGCGATGAGAAAACTGATTGCACTTTTCGCGGTTGCTGCCATGCTGATGATCACTTTGCCGGCATTTGCGTGGTCTTCAGCGTCTGGACAGCCGGACACAACTATCCAGGAGGTTTCTCAATCCGAAACAGGATCTTCTCCGGAAGAATCATCTTCTCTGCAGGACGCACAGGACGGAAGCACGTCAAAGGACAACATTGTCTCAACAGTCCATACTGCCATGATCCAGGGAAAAGAGATTTCCTACACTGCTCAGGCAGGAACCATGTTTCTGGAAACCGGCGGATACAACTGTGAAGTTTTCTTCACAGCCTATACCCTGAACGGTGTTGAGGATCCCTCCACCAGACCTGTTACCTTTGCCTTTAACGGAGGCCCGGGAAGCGCCAGCATGTATATTCATATAGGCTGTCTTGGTCCCCGTCGTCTTGATCTTGATGAGAACGGTTTTGCAAAAAGCCTTCCGGTGAAAATGGTCGACAACGAGAATTCTCTTCTTGACCTGACTGACATTGTGATTATCGATGCTGTCGGAACAGGGTATTCCAAGTCTCTTGAGCAGTCCCTGGAACCCTTTACAGGCTTTGATAATGATGTCCGTACGTTTGGTGACTTTATCCGCCAGTATGTCAACCGGAACAACCGCTGGAGCAGCAGGAAATATATTGCCGGCGAATCGTATGGAACCTCACGGGCTGTCGGCATATGTCAGTATCTTTCCAGCTCTTACTCCATGACACTGAACGGACTGGTTCTGATTTCCACAGTTAACGACTACAGCACAGTCCTTTTCAGCGACGAGAATGATCTCCCCTATCAGGTATTTCTTCCTACTTATGCCGCAGATGCCTGGTATCACGGGGCTCTGGATCCGAAATATCAGGGAATGAAACTGGAAGATTTTCTCGCGGAAGTTCGCGGATTTGTTGAGAACGAATATGTTCCGGCCCTTTTCCGGGGCAGCCGTTGTTCAGAGGAAGAATTGGACGCGCTGGCAGAAAAATACGCCGGATATACCGGACTCAAAAAGGAATATATCCTGAGTTCCAACCTGCGGATAGAACTGTCGGAGTTCCTTGGGGAACTTTTTAAGGATAAGAAGCTGAGGGTCGGCAGAATAGACGGCAGGATTACCGGACCCGCCTCCGACAACAGTGATCCTTCCCTTACTGCATTCAATCTGACATTTGGAAATGCATTTAACAGCTATGTGATCAATGAACTGGGATTTAAGACGGACAGACCGTATATTCCAACAAACCGGGAAGTCAATTATTCATGGACATTCCCCATTGACACCTGGGGCGGCTACCTCAGTCAGGAACAGATGGTCAATGAATGCATCTCCCAGAATCCTTTCCTGAAAATCTGGGTTCTGTGCGGATACTATGACGGTGCAACGCCATTTTACGGAGCCGAATATGTCTTCAGCCACGTATTCCTGAACGACGAGCTGAAAGATCATCTGCAGTTTACCTATTATCCCTGCGGGCACATGGTTTATATCGAGAAAAATTCTTTTGATCTGTTCCGTAAGGATGTGGAAAACTTCCTGAAGTAAAAAACGGGCTGCCTGTACTGCATCTTTTGCAGTACAGGCAGCTTTCTGCATATGGGGAAGATTCGCGGGTGCCGGCAACGCTCCGCCTGAAAAACGAAAAATGCGGGAACCGCAGTTCCCGCATCAGAAAAACATTTTGAAGGAATTACCTGACCGTCAGGCTGGTGGCCTGCAGATTGGCTCCGTTGTACCAGTACAGGAAGCCTTCGATGTCCACGGTATCGCCGACCTTCAGGCCTTCCACCGCTTTATACACATCCGAGCTCTCATCCCGCAGATACTTCTCTACGCAGAAATCGTATACATTGCCATCCACCTGCACTCTGAAATACAGGTCGTCATTCTTCTCTTCGGGGTTCTTGTAACTGAACGCATCGCCGTTGTCCTGGGCTGCGATAACGGCACCTTTCACTGCGACCAGCTTGTTCATCTCATCTTTCAGCTCATCCTTGCCAAGGAGTGCCGTCACATCGAGCGGCTTCGCGATCCAGGTATCCGATTCCACAAATTCAAACGTGCAGCCGGAGGCGATTTCCACTTCGCCGGCCCACTCGGTCTTGTAACCCTTTACACGGATCTTCGTTCCGGGCAGCAGCTTGGCTGCATCTTCTTCGGAGCAGGCCATCTCATAGGCAAAGTATGCGCCGTCTTCACTCTGCAGATAGACGGTCACCTTGTTGTCCCACCAGGACTGATGCGCCTGAACATAGCTCTCGATCAGAACCTCATCATCATTCTCCGCGGCAATATATTCCGCATAAGTCATCACCCGGGTCTCCTCTGCGGCCTCTTTTGCCGGTTCGGCAGCCGGTTC
>CACXHF010000117.1 GCA_902767305.1 uncultured Eubacteriales bacterium | reverse complement strand
TCCGATATGATGGCCGGCATGCTGTTTACCTTTGCCCTCATTCTTTTTGCGGCAATCTATCAGCTGATTGACCTGCAGCAGAAAAAAACGATTGAACTGGAAACAAAGGAAGCACAGCTTTCCACACAGCAGAGCATTCTGATCGATCAGGAAGCCGAGCTGAAGGACAAGGAGGAGCTGCTCGCGACGACGACCCTCATGCTGCGAGAACAGCAGGATGAACTGGAACGAAACCGGACAGCCCTTACCTCTGCGCAGCAGAGTCTTTCGCTGCAGCAGAGCAAAATCGAAGAGCAGGCGGCACTGCTGGCAGCACAACAGCGGAGGATTGACAAGCTGATCGGCTTGCGTTCAGAAATCATTGAATCACTTCGTGACGAACTGAGAGGAGCAGGACTGGATGCAGTAGTCGACCGGAATACCGGTGCTATCGGATTTTCGGGTTCAGTGCTGTTCGACACAGGACGGAACGAACTGAAAGAGAGCGGCAAGGAGCTGCTCAGACGCTTTATTCCCGTTTATCTGAGAACACTGATGGGCGGGGAATATCGGGAATTCATCGGTGAGATTATCATAGAAGGACACACGGATACCAGCGGCAGTTACCTGAGCAACCTAAAACTGTCGCAGGAGCGGGCACTGGCTGTAGCAACCTACTGTCTTGGCGGAGAGATGGTCAATATCAGTATGGCAGAAAGTCGGCTCCTGCAGGATATCCTCACAGTGAACGGGCGTTCGTATTCAGACCCGGTTTATAATCCTGACGGTTCGGTAAACATGGATGCGTCCCGGCGCGTCGTGTTCAAATTCCGGATGAAAGATGCTGAAATGATTGACCAGATGAGTTCTATTCTTGAAGGACAAGGATTCTGACATTGAGAGTTTTTTTGAAAATTCTGGCCATCTGCCTGCTGGCAGTGACCGTATTTGCGGCAGGCACTGTCCTGTACGCGCTTGAAACACGGATTCCCGGAATAGAAATCGTGCAGAGTCAGGCTGTTCCGGCAGCAGATATCCGTGATCAGTTTGAGACCCTCCAGGGACAGCTGGCGTCGGGAACCTGTACCGGACATGTTTTTATGGAGGAAGCAACTCCGGAACTGGATGAAAGCACCTTCCTGACCGTTACCCTTCGCCTTCGGAACCGGTGCTTTTTCCCAATGGAATGGATAGAGGCTGCAGTTATTCCGGAGGAGGGAGATATCCTGGAGGAACGGGATGAGCGTCCGCGGGTGCTTGCAGCCGGTTCGGAGGGAGATCTGTCGGTTCGGATTCTGAACGGAAACGGGAAAAAGGATAGCCGGAGCATACGAATCAATTATTATTTACTTGGAAAACTTTTTGAAACGGAAATACACATCATCTTTGATAAGAAAGCGGAGGATCAGCAGGTATGAAATGCATCTACTGCGGTTGCACGGATAACAGAGTTGTGGATTCAAGGCCAACGGATGATGGAACCATCCGGCGCAGGCGGGAATGCGAGGGATGCAAACGGCGCTTCACAACCTATGAAAAAGTCGAGATGCTTCCTGTTCTCGTGGTAAAAAAGGACAATCGGCGCGAACAGTTTGATGCCGCCAAGATCCGGAGCGGCATTCTTCGGGCCTGTGAAAAACGGCCTGTTTCCCTGGCGGAAATTGAACAGCTGGTGAACAAGATTGAAACGGATGTTTACCAGCAGGTAGATCAGGAAATTACCACGGAAGCTATCGGCGTCATGGTCATGGACGGCCTCCGGTCACTGGATGAAGTAGCCTATGTACGCTTTGCATCCGTTTACAGACAGTTTAAGGACGTGGAATCTTTTATGGAAGAGTTGCAGCAGATACTGGCGATGCGTTCACCGCAGCAGGAGGGAAAATAGCTATGAAAAAGAAAGTTGTACTGATTGTCCTTGACAGCGTTGGAATCGGGGAACTGCCGGATGCTGCGCTGTACGATGATGTAGGTGCCGATACTCTGGGACATGTAATTACGATCTGCCGTCCCAGCCTGCCGAACATGATGGCGATGGGTCTTGGAAATATCGACGGTGCTGCTTTTCCCGGCGCCGTAGAGCATCCTACTGCCGCCTACGGGAAGATGCGGGAAAAATCACCTGGCAAGGATACGACTACCGGACACTGGGAAATTGCCGGCGCAGTCCTGACACAGCCCTTTCCTACATTTCCTGAGGGATTCCCGCGCTCTTTTCTGGATGAGTTTGAAAAGGCGGTTGGACGGGGAACGATCGGAAACATTCCTGCCAGCGGAACAGAGATTATCCGACAGCTGGGTGAGGAGCATCTGGCAACCGGAAATCTGATCGTCTATACCTCAGCGGACAGTGTGTTCCAGATTGCCGCCAATGAACGGATTGTCCCGCTGACGGAACTGTACAGAGACTGTGAGATAGCAAGGGAAATGCTGAAAGGACCGCTTGAAGTCGGACGGGTTATTGCACGACCTTTCATCGGCGAAAATGCCGGGAATTTCCGGCGGACCGGTGCCCGGCGTGACTTTTCAGCTCTGCCTCCGACCACCATGTGTGACCTGATTGCCGGAAGCGGACGGACGGTTTACGGAATCGGCAAAATTGAGGATATTTTTGCGCATAAGGGAATCACCAGATCCAACCATGCCGCCGGAAATCCTGCCTGTATGGAAGCGGCACTGACTGCACAGGCAGAGGATTATGAGGGACTGCTGTTCGTCAATCTGGTCGATACGGATATGGTATACGGTCACAGGCGGGATGTCCAGGGATATGCGAATGCCCTGGAGGCTTTTGATGCCCGCCTGCCCGAATTCGTTGACCAGCTTGGGCCGGAAGACCTGCTGATCATCACGGCAGATCACGGCTGCGATCCCGCCTTTAAGGGAACAGACCATACCAGAGAGCATATTCCGCTTCTGATTTACGGGAAATCGCTGCCCGGAAATGTCAATCTGCATGTTCGTGATACCTTTGCAGATATCAGTGCAACAGTACTTGACTGGTTTGGAATTTCGAATTCCATCCACGGAACTTCTCTCCTCAGTGAAATCCGAAAAGGGAGAAGCTGAGCTGTTTCCCGGACAGCAGGTGCAGGCGTTACGGCACTTCCGTGACGGATGAATTTCTCACCATGCCTTTTTTACATGAGGTGGAATACGCTTCATCATCTGTCCGGCAGACTGCCGGATGGGATAGGTCAGATCAGAAAGGATAAGAGGAATGAAACGTATACTCTGGTTTGTTCTCTCGCTGCAGCTGATTCTGCTCATCAGTCTGGCTGCAGCGGATGATCATTATTATGGCTCGTGGGTAACTGACCGCGCACCGACCTGTACACTTGAAGGGCATCAGATGCGGTATTGCAAGCACTGTGACCACTGGGAACAGCGCTACACCAAGAAACTGCCGCATACGGTTGAAAAATGGGAGGTTTCCAAAGAACCTACCTGTACGGAGGACGGAGTCCGCAATGCAACCTGTACGGTATGCAACTCTTACCTTCGTGTGAAAATTGACAAACTCGGGCATGACTGGAAGCCTTCCCGTGTGGAAGTCGAACCTACCTGCGACAAGGCCGGCAAAGGGGACCTGACCTGTTCCAGGTGCGGAAAGGTGAAAAAGGATACAACCATTCCCCGACTTCAGCATGAGTGGGGGGACTGGACGGTCATCACTGAACCTAAAGGGAAGACCAAGGGACTTCGGGAGAGAACATGTACCCTCTGTGGAAAAGTGGATAAGGACAAATTCTTTTACGAAGGCACCCTGTACGAGGGAATGCCGTCAAGTCCGGTTGTTGCCATGGTTCAGGTCATGCTCCGAGATCTCGGATACTATGACGGTCCCATTTCCTCGGGCGCCTATGGTGAGCGGACCGGGCAGGCTGTAACCAGCTTCCAGAAAAAGAACAGTCTGCCGGCAAATGCAGTGGCTGATCCTGCAACGGTCATTGAGATCCGGAAACAGTGGGAAGCGAAAACCGGACGGGATATGTATTCCATTACAAAAGCCGATTACGGACTGAAATAATAAATGAAGGGCAGAATCGGTTCTGCGGATGCAGATCCGGTTCAGCCCTTCTGTTATACCGGCTTTAACGAAACTCAGTCATTGGTAACGGCTTTGCAGATATCGCGAATCCGTTTGGCCACGGCCACACGTACATCGCCTTCCGGGTTTGTCCAGTTGTCAATCTGGTCTCTTGCCAGCATCAGCGGCAGGCCATCGTCCATTATGACAATGGCAAAGCAGGGAATTCCTTCCTCCAGATAGTAGATGGCGCCAAAATTGCAGGGATCCCGGTTTTCCGGAAAATAGGCCAGCTTTTCACCTTCCCGTTCGGCACCAATCCAGACACGTTCCAGTTTCTTCTTATGTTCCACCACAATACCCGACGATACCTCACTGGAGTTGTCGGTCGGGGTATCAGAATCATAATACCAGTTTGCCGGGATGACGCAGCGTCCCTGCATGGTGGAACTGAGAGAATCCAGAGCAGAGTAGGAAACCAGGGCTGTTGCCTCGCGCTTGCTGTTGAGGTAAATGCCCCAGCGCATGGTGACGGGGTAGTTGACTTTCTCATAATTGAAGACAAGACCGTAGGTGTAATTGAGCATATTAACCATACCGCGCAGCTTGACAGGGTGTCCCTGACCGGCCAGCAGCTTGGCCAGAGCATCTTTGCGCATGATTTCCACAAGAGTCATGGAGTAGGGAGTTATATCCAGAACATAGGATTCAATCATCGAATCGCTCCTTTATCGATAGATCCGCCGGAGCAGTGCAGGTCTGCCCGGCTGTAGAGATGAAACAAGTATATCTTTTTCCCTGCCGGAAAGCAAGGAAAACAATGCCATGAATGGAGTGTGTTTCTTATGAATGAAGCGGAACAGAAAACACTGTTTGCTGATCTTGACAATGAGCGCGTCGTCCACCCTCTGACTCAGCCGGAGGACATGCTCAAATTTCTCTTTCAGGGGCTCTGTGGGCCGGGGCATCTTCTTGCTTCCCGGGCAGAGATTGTCCGGCGAATCTGTTCGGAATACGCAGACCTTCTGTCCGATGATGAACGAAAAAGGGAAGAGAGGCAGGCAGATTGTCCTGCCTTCGAAGACAGAAAGGGAAGCTGGTCCCTGACATTTCCAATGGGGAGCCGTTATCTGCGTCTGTCTCTTCCGGCAGCCGCTGAGAATGGACTGAATCCTGAACAGATTGCAGCAATGATGCAGCTTTCTGATCCGCCCGCAGATTCCCGTGAGGAAGTGATCCGTGCCTCAGACCTCTA
>CACXHF010000116.1 GCA_902767305.1 uncultured Eubacteriales bacterium | reverse complement strand
TTTTCTTCCAGTCCGGTCTTCCAGGGCGCTCCCCGTCCTTCTTCCAGTCCGGTCTTCCGGAACGCTCCCCGTCCTTCTTCCAGTCCGAACGACCAAATTTGTGTCGATCTCCATTACTACCAGGATGCTTTGCATCCTGCCTGGAAATACTCCGATAGTCTTTCTTCCCACCAGATTCCAAAGTTCCGGAATTTTTTCTCACCATTTCTGGACGGTCCGACCGTTTTTCTCCGGAACTCTCTCCGTTTTTCAGAATTTCCTGATCATTCGGCATCCTGATTTCCCAAAACCTTTCCTGTTTCTATCCGATGTCCCCTCAGATATTCTCTGGCAGACATCATTCTTGATCCCGGCACCTGAATTTCAGACAGTTCAACTGCTCCTCCACCGCATGCTACGGTCAATCCGGATACCGGATTGGCTGTCAGAATCAATCCTGGAATTCCTTCTCCTTCAGTGCCTCGCAGTGAACCAATTTTGATAACATTTTCATCCAGTGTTGTATACGCTCCCGGCCATGGAGAAAGCCCTCTGACCTGACGGTTCAGTTCCTCCGCTGTCTTTGAAAAATCCAGATTTCCAAGCTCCCGAGTAAGTTTCGGCTCTGTAGTTGCCAATGAAGAATCCTGTGGAATACGCTTCAGCGTTCCTGCTTTAAGCCGTCTGATTGTCTCAATCAGAAGATCAGCCCCTGTCACAGCCAGTCGGTCAGTCATTGTCCCTGCAGTGTCTTCCAAACCGATAGGAATCTCACGCATCAGAAGAATATCTCCGGTATCCATCCCGACATCCGTCATCATCGTAGTGACGCCGGTAACCTGGTCTCCCATCAGAATACTCCAGTGCACCGGTGCACTTCCTCTGTGCCTTGGCAGAAGAGATGCGTGCACATTAATGGTTCCAAGCTTTGGAACTTCCAGATTCTCCCTGGAGAGAAGCTGACCGAAAGCCGCAGTCACACAAAGATCCGGTTCAAACGTCCTCAACCGGGCTAATCCTTCTGGGGATTTTATCTTTTCCGGCTGAAAAACCGGAATTCCCGCCGATTCTGCCAACACCTTCACCGGACAGGGGGAAAGCTTATGTCCCCGTCCTCTCGGCCTGTCCGGCTGACAGATAACTCCAACCACATTCTCCGTTTGAATCAGTGCTTCCAATGAAGGCACAGCAAAGTCCGGCGTTCCCATAAACACAATTCTCATTCTTTTCGATTCCCGTCCGTTTCTTCTGGTTCATCCTCGTCCGGCTCCTGCTCCAATTCGTCATCATAAACTTCTCTGTCCATGATATCTACATAAAGCTGCCCATCCAGATGATCTGTTTCATGCATAATGCATCTTGCCAGAAGTTCCTCAGCTTCAAGAACCTGCCACACACCATTTCGATCCTGATACCTGACTTTCACGTGCATGGGGCGCGTCACAAGTCCGTGCCTTCCCGGCACGGAAAGGCATCCCTCCACACCGGTCTGTTCACCGGATGTTTCAAGAATCTCCGGGTTCATCATTTCGATAAGCCCCGTTCCACAATCCATGACGACAGCTCTTCTTAGAACAGCTACCTGAGGTGCTGCAAGTCCCACGCCATTCAGGGAATGCATTGTCTCTGCCATATCATCCAGAAGTGTATGGAGTCTTTCATCAAATTTGGTAACCGGCCGGCTCTTTTTTCTGAGCATCTGATCCTCTATATAAACGACTTTACGCAATGCCATAGTCCATTCATCCTTTCTCGCGAATCACCTGTTTCATACAGGCATTCATTCACATCATAATTATACATGTTTTTCCCATCTTTTTAAACCCCTTCCACCGATTTTATCTTCTTCCCGATCCATATCTTGCCCGGTAACCCGAGGAATGATAGAATTACTCCAATCCATTCATAAATTCGTTCGGTCAATTTCGCCTTACCCGTTCAGGAAGGAGTCCACATGCACAAAGCATTTTCTTTATTCCGTCTGATTTCTATCGTCACAACTGTTCTGGCAGGATGTTTCCTTCTTTTTCTGACTGCCGCATCAGCTGTCAGTACCTGTACTATACGCGGTGACTATCTCGAAAAAACTTTCTTCATCTCTTCATCAGTTTTTCCGAAAATTATCCTGCTATGTTTCTTTGCCGTCATCACGCGTATCCCAGCCGTACGGAATACTCTTCATTCTGTTTCTTCCACTGCTTCCTCACAGAAGCCACATCGTCGGTTGCTTCTTACACTTGTTCTTTTTTTCTTTTCTGCCTCCTGGGTACTTCTTACTCAGCCAACCGTTATCTCTGATCAGGCTGAAATCCAGACAGCAGCAGAACAGCTCAATTATGGTGATCTATCCTGTCTCCGTCAGGGCGGATATCTTTCAAGATACCCCCATCAGGCCGGAGCTATCCTGATCAGTGCATTGATTCAACGCATTGTTGGCCGCGATAATTACCTGGTCTACCAGTTAGCCAATGCGCTTATGGCTGCTATTTGTTATTATCTTCTTCTTCGTATGAGTCAGTCCTCCGGGCTATCTCTTCGTAAACCAAATCTTCTCTTTGCCGCAGGCCTTCTTTTTTTCCCGTTTCTTTTTTATTCCACTTTCGTCTATGCCACTATACCGTCATTTTTCCTTTGTCTCCTTTCCTATGAGCGGATTCTCAGATTTGAACAATCACCTTCACTCCTCTCTTCCGTTACCGCCGGTATTTCCATGGCGCTGGCTGTTTTTCTCAAGCAGAATTCCCTGATTTTCCTGATCGCCGCTGTTCTTTTTTCCATACGCAGTGCTTTTCGTTACGGCTTATCCCGGCTTTTTCTCACTGTATCCCTGATATTCTTTACCGCACTTTCCCTCTTTCTTCCAAAGCCGCTTCTTGAACATTTCACCGGTATTTCCATTCCGGACGGTATTTCCCCCTACTCCTACCTGGCTATGGGAATCCAGGATGGCGACCGCGCGCCTGGCTGGTACAATATGTATATAAATACGATATACGGGGAAGCCGGAACCATTTCCGAAATACAGAAAGAAAATGCACTCCGGGATTTCAAAGAACGCCTCGCTTATTTTCACCACAATCCACAGGATGCTATTCGATTTTACATCCAGAAAAATGCAAGTCAATGGAATAACCCTACATTTGAATCTCTGTGGATCAATCAGGTACGCGGTTCCAATATTCGCCCGGCTGACTGGGTCCGTCGTCTTGTCCGTCCGACAGGAGCTGATTTTCTGACAAAGATACTAAATCCTATTCAATTTCTTTTCCTTTTCTTAGCCGTCCTTTCGCTCTTTTATCTGCCGGCAGATTTGGAAAACGTCTCTTTTCTCCTTCTGATCACATTTGTCGGAGGTTTTCTCTTCCATACATTCTGGGAAGCTAAATGTCAATACACTCTTCCATACATGGTTCTTCTGCTTCCTTTTTCCCTTAAGGGGATGGAAACAGTCTTCGCCTTCTCTGCTTCACCCGGTGCTTTTTTCCATTCATGTCCGATCTATAAACACATCCTTCTGGTTCTCTCTCTGTTTCTTCTTCTGATTTTGTCTGTCATACTCGTACAATCCGGCTTCCTTACCTGTGACAATGCAGTTTATGCCGAATACCTTCAACAGGTCCGGGCTTCCTGAACATTCTTAAAATAGGAAAAGACTGTGAATACGCTTCACAGTCTTCCTTTTTCATTAGCCTTTTTCTCATGTACCGTTCCACCGAGAAGGGGCAGATGACAGGCAAACAGCACCTGATTGATCTCAATCAGGCTGTATATTTTACGACTGACAAATGAAATGAAAATTCTGTCTGTCTGATCATTAACAGAGAGCGCCCGTCCTGCACACGAAAGCAGGTCTATTGTCTCCTCCAGATTCAGTTCAAGTGCAATTGCCAGTGCCAGAATAGTCCTTTTTCTTGGATGATAATTCTGCCCGCAGCGGATTTTGGAATATAATCTGCGATCCATATTGGCCTTCTGATAAACCTGTGAATCACTCATTCCTCTTTCATCCACCAGTTGAAACAAACGTCCGCGAAAAGAATCATTCCATTGGTTTCCTCCACTCAGCCGGGAAAGAACAGCAGCAACCCGATCCACCTCATCTCCGGACAGACATTGCCATGAAGCAGGGGAAAATCCAATATTTTTTATTCCAGATGGTTCTGCATCCTCTCTTTGCCGTATGCGAATGTCTATTCCGAGTGCTCCCGGAATCCTTTCAGCTGCTTTGAGAAGCTCTCCGAAAAAAAACTGTTCACTCTCCTCCTGAAGCAGAATTGAGACACGTTTTGCACCAAGACAAACAGCTTTCCGAAGAAGCTTTTCAAAACTATCTGCCTCACTGATTACGGATTCTCCTCCGGTTTTTACCACAAGCATCCGCTTTTCAATCTGATAATCGTTCGTTCCCGCTCTTATGTAAAACCGATCGCAGTTTCTGTGCTGGCGGCCGAACGTTACCGTAATGGGCATTCTCTTTCATCCTTTCCTCTGCCGGAAATCAGTATCGTCTCAATACAGTTATTATCTTACTTTCTGCTCAATTAGGTCAACCATTTCTCCAACATTTTTGAGGCTGCCGATCTGTCCCATGTTAAATTTGATACCGAAAGCATTCTCAACAGCCACCATCAGATTGATATGTTCAAGTGAATCCCAATCTTCTATATCATTTGCCGTTGTTTTGTCACTGACATGGATGTCCTCATCATCAAATACATCCTGAAACACTTCATCAAGCTTCCTGAAAATATCCGTTCTCGTCATTTCTGTTTCCTCCTGTTTAATTAGACCTTTAGTCTGTTTCGATTTCGATAACATCCTGCCTTTTTTTCGCCGTTTCAGGGATTACATACTCCCATACCGTATTTCCTTCAGCGTCCTCACGGATCTTAGTGAATCCCTGATTGGCATAAAAATCCCGGACCATCCCATTCTTCGCAGTTGGATAATAATATCCCAAAATCCGGTTAATACCATTCCTCCTGCACCGGACAACTAGCGTATCCATCATAGCGAATTCCATATCTCGTTTCAATACCCTGCAACTCATTAACCAGAGATCAATATGACAGATATGCTCCTCAAGCCGTCCAATGACTACAGATACTACCCCGTTGTCTCCAAAACAATCTGATAGTCTGCCATATAGTGTCAGTATGTCCCGCCGCTGAGTCATCTGTTCAA
>CACXHF010000115.1 GCA_902767305.1 uncultured Eubacteriales bacterium | reverse complement strand
TGGATTGTTTCCAGTGCCTATGATATCAAGCTTCATTCAAAAGATCAATTGTGTCATCAGTCTTTCTTTCAGTGATGAATGATGATCCGTTGATCCGTGGAATCAACTTCTGTAAAGTATTAGAAAGCCGTCTTAGAATACCCGGAAAGTATCTGTGCCGGTGTAAGGAATAGGAGAACCTTCCTCATGGATGAATCAATGAGGTTTTTATGAAAACAAAAATTTACAGCCCAGGGTTATCCGGATTCTGCCGCATTTATTCCAATAAAATGACAGCTCGGACGTTAACTGGCGAGTTCCCGGTCTTGATGAAATTCAGATCCGGCAGACAGTTTGAATTCGATCTTTTGGAGATCATTGTTTTTTTGTGGAAACAGGAGAAGATTGGGAATATGATGTCATTGGAAACAGGAAGCCTGACTGGTCTTTCTCAAAGATCTTTGAAACTGGCCGGGCAGCAAATCGTGTTTTGATGGATTACTGAATTCAACTCTTTATGGAAATACAGGAGGTACTATTTATGAGAATAAGGTGTGAAGATCTGAATGAACTGATTCCGGTACACACAGCGGTTACTCAGGAAGAAATAGACGGGGAAAAGGTATTCAGAGTTACAAAAAAGGATAAAATCATGCAGTTCGATGAGAATACCATTGTCAGGCTGAAAAATGTCGATTTCCATAACGGCATCATCAGGGTAAAGATGCTGAGCAGGCTTCTTCCGGATGCGCCGGATTTTGCCAGAGGATTCATTGGGATTGTTTTCCGGGTGAATCAGAATAACAGTGAATTCGAATCATTTTATATCCGGCCGACAAATGGTACGACCAACGACCCTGTGCGCAAAGCACATGGATGCCAGTACTTTTCCTATCCGGGATATACCTTTGCCTATTTCAGAGAATTTGGAATTACGGAATATGAAGCACCGATTCATCATGGATTAAATGAGTGGGTACAGCTGACAGCCATTATCCAGGATGAAAAAGCACAGTTTTATCTGGATGACGAAAAAGATCCTGTACTTGCGGTTCAATGTATGAAGCACGGAAAAGCTGCGCATGGATCGGTAGGATTCTTCTCAGAAATCGGAACAGAAGCGTTCTTTAAAGATTTTGAAGTTGTCTGTAACGATTGACCGATTCCAGTATACCGGAATCCGGATGATCAGCAGCTCCGGCAGCTTTCTGCTGCAAGACAAACCTGATCGTGGGAGAAAACAGAAATGACAATACCTCAGATTATGGAAAAGATGATCGCTTTTTCCAATGGAAACATTCATGATATAGATCATCTGATCCGGGTATGGACCTATGCGAAAACAATCGGAGAACTGGAAGGTCTGGATCCGAATACGCAGTATATTCTTGAAGTGGCTGCAATCACGCATGATATCGCCTGTCCGCTATGCCGAATGAAATATGGCAATACAAACGGAAAACTTCAGGAAACAGAAGGAGAACAACTGGTTCGGGAATTCCTTTCCGATACCGGAATGACGGATGCACAGATTTCCAGAGTGGCCTTCCTGGTTGGACACCATCACACGTTCACAAATATTGACAATGTGGATTATCAGATTCTTATTGAAGCCGACTACATTGCCAATGCTTCAGAAAACGCTTACAGCGAGAGAAACATCCGTAATTTTATGCAGAAAATCGTGAAAACACGAAACGGGAAAAAACTCCTGCAGGACGTTTTCAGCAATCCGGATTTGGATTGCCGTTGAACCCAACACGGGGAGTTAAAGGTTAATTGACAATACGATAGCTGCACTTTTTTCTCGGGGGGAACTTTTCATTCGTTATCAACGTCTGAATTTATGTGACCAGAAGAATGGCTGCAGAAAGGATGACGCATCATGAAAAAGATCTTTGTTCTGCTGATGATTGGAATTCTGTGTACAGTTTCTATTGCGTTGGCTCAGGATGAGCCGACAACCATACAGTCCATGACCGATCTGGGAGATATCCAGATAAAACTTGATCAAGGCATTAAGATTGGAAAAGTCTATTACACCGATGGATACGGATTTTCTACCAGCGAATTCTCCACTGACGATCCTGATGAAATTGAGCAGTTATGGAAAGCGGTCAATGCGATCACAGTGGGTAATAGGGTAAATGAATCCATCACGGACTGGTATCCGCAGATTGTTTTCTATCTGACCGACGGATCGCATGGAGGCGTTCGCTTCGAGGCACATTGGCTGTGTATCGGCGGGATGGAAAATTATGAAATCAGCAATGCAGAAAGCTTCTGGTATCTGATCTCTGTGTTGCTTGAGAAACATGTGGAAATGGAGGAAGGAGCTGTTCCCGGAGGATGGAACGAAATGTATCATGGCTGAATGGGTGTCAAAGCCTGAATGAAGGCAGATGAAAACCGCTGGCAGATAGACTTTGAGAAGCGGCTGAAAGAATGATCAGCTGTTTTGACTCCCTTCCGTACTGCGGTTATGAAGGAGATGCTTCCTGGTTCGCGGTGCTTCTTGTCAAAACATAATTATCCATGACTCCGAATACTCAACACCATGAACAATGGGGGAACACCGGGTCTTCTCATTGAAGGAAAGCCCGATGCGATGCTTTCCGGCAATTCCCGCATCTAAGAGCGCCTCGTGGAGTGTTTTCTTCCTGTGATGCAATAGAATGCAGTCCTCTATGGGGCTTAAAACCCCGTTCCATTTCTATTTAAAACCCTGTTCAATTCTGGTGCAATTTTCCAATGAGACATCTGGGACAGGCTTTCCCGGTGTTGATGTTGTAGCGAACCTTGCAGAATCTTCGCGACTACAAGCTTCCAAATTGCATCAATTGTAGCTGTCTTCAACAGACTCTAAGCGCATCTCGTGCCATGCTTGTAGAAATCTTGCAGAAACCTTGTAGTCAGTTTTCAGAATTTCCAGAGTCTACAAGAACCCAGTGGCTTTTCTGCTGGTTGGGTGAGTCAGTATGGATGAGCCCTTTATCCCGTAGGCTCGATAAAAGAGAAGTGATCTTAACCTCCTTCTGTCGATCCGTCAGAATATCTGGAAGTTTGTCCCATAGAAGCTCACGGATCTGCTTCTTATTGGCCTTTCCAAACTTGGTAATGAATTCAACGATCAGGTCCCTGTAATGCTGATCATTGAAGCCCCTGTTCCGAATATACTGCGCTTCCTGCTCGGTTGACTTTGCGACATCGGCGGAGAGATAGAGGCTCGAAGAGCGGCCCTCTACCAGCTTGTTTTTCCGCAGGAAAGCAATCGCTTCCTTGGATAGCCGAGCGCCTTTGGCCACCTGATCCAGCAGGAACACGGTCTGCAGATCCAAATCAGGATGATCGAACAGGATGTGCATACAAGTATCATTCAGCACTTTACCATATACAGTGACCCTGACTTCGTTCTGGGTTGACAAGTCGTAGTCGGGCATCGGGAAATACTTTTCTTGTTGAATCCGGAACACGCGTCGAATGCCCATGGCGGCAGTATCATGATGAGATTTTCTGAAAGTGAAGGCATCGGGCAGGCCGGGGGATGTTTTGCGGAGGAGCATTCTCCGTTATCGCACTGGAGAATGGGTCCGGCTGAAATGGATTGTGGAGGAGTTTTGAAAGCGGTTTCTTCGGGAACGGCGATTTGTTTCGGATCTTTCAGTCTAGTCACACGAAAATAATGGCGAAAAAGTGCATTGCCTCTTGTTTTCCTGACAAAAACGACTATAATGAGCATGTGTTTGAACTGACTAACTAATGTGCAATCAGGAAATGCCCCAGACAAGCCCTTCAAATCTTATTTTTTTAACCACCGGTTAGTTAAAACTAATATTATAGTTTCTCCCGACTGCGCCCGGGAGGGAGTGCTGAAGATACTGATGCGGATCCTGTCTTTGGATGATGGGCGGCCGTTTCCTGACCTGCAGCGAGTCCGACGGACTTAATATCGCCGGGAAAAGATCGGGAAGAGCATCGACGGCATGTACTGCTGGACATCGGGGGAGATCGAAAAAGAGCCTGGGGGAGGATTCTCCGGAGTCAGCTGCGATCATTTTCCCTCCAGACTTTCGTCCTGATCCGCCTGGCCATTGCCGCTCCCTGACGGGGACGTGAATTGAAAAGCTTTAATGAGGAAGAAGGAGATCGAATATGTCGCGCCGTGATCAGATTCGAAACGCATACCGGCTGACCGGCAGCAACGCCGGTTTCTACGACGGGATGATGACCTATTCCACGATATTGGGGAAAGCTGTCTGCCGCCTGGTGTGGAACATGGACAGGGAAAAGAACCTGAACTACCTGGAGAAAGCCCTGTCCGGCATTCCTGAGAATTTTGACGGAAAACTGCTGGAGGTGCCCGTGGGCACGGGTGTGCTGACCATGCCGGTCTGGCAGACGCTTCCGGCTGCTGACATCACCTGTCTGGATTACTCTCCGGATATGATGAAGACCGCGCAGAAGCGGGCGGAATCCCTGGGCATCCGGAACATCTGTTTCCGGCAGGGCGATGTGGGAGCGCTGCCTTTTGCGGATGAATCCTTCGACATCGTGCTGTCGCTGAACGGCTTTCATGCTTTCCCGGACAAGGAAGCAGCGTACCGTGAGACCTTCCGGGTGCTGAAGAAAG
>CACXHF010000114.1 GCA_902767305.1 uncultured Eubacteriales bacterium | reverse complement strand
TTTTTTTAAGTTTCATCGCACGCTGAAGGGAGTCTGAATGGATTTGGGAAGGAGAACAGTGACAGAAAAGCCGGTTCGTTTTCCAGTGACGGAAGATAGAAGAGGGTGACTGTATCGGAGTCTGACAGGAGGACAATTCCAGGAAAAGCAGAACGGATGAGGGAGAGGAGAACGTTCAGGGCAGTTCGAATGGATCTGACCAGTGGAATAGCGAGGACTGTCCGTGACAGGAGTGCTGCCCGGAATATGGAAGACCGCGGCTGTCCAGGGGAAAGCATCTATGAGGAAGAAAGCAGGAGCACTTTGCGCGGACCTTCTTCAGATGATATAAAGGCAGCTCATCCGGGGTGGAGAAAAGAGCGTACAATGAAGCCGGACACTCCGGTCTCAGATGCAGAGCGGAAAGCTGCTATATGGCTGTATCCGGGAAAAGTTCCGGTGAGCTCACGGATTCGTTCGTGGACAGGCAGGGGCAGCCAACAGGGGCTGTAAACGAGGAAAAATAAACCGGCTGCAGGGGAATGCCCCGGGCAGCCGGTTTATTATTGTGTCAGTAGCGGGCAGAAATTCGCTCAGACTTTGACAGGTTGGTTTGTCCGGCTTTCAGCCGGGGTCTGCTCTCTCTGGATGTACAGCAGTCAGCGCTTTCTCCTTTTCACGGTAAGGAAAACAGCAACAGCAGCAATACTAAGGGAGAACAGAACCAGCCAAAGAATCAGATTCTGCGCATCACCTGTTGGCGGCAGATTGGGATCGGAAGAAAGAACAGTCAGTGTCGCAGCACGGGAAATGAGAAGCCGACCGGAATCGTCTTCGATCAGGCACCGGTACTGTGCACCGTCCAGACTGGCGTAGACACCATAAAGCGTCAGCCGGCTTTCCCAGGCATCCGGAATATCCTCCCATTTTCCGCCTGGCAGCAGAACCTGCCACTGGTAGGAGTATGGCTTGCGGCCGCCGGTAACCTCTACGGTGAAGGTTGTATTGGCTCCGGCATTTTCTGTACGGTCATCGGGTTCGGTGACAATGGTCATCGGCTGGCTGTCCAGCGTGAGGAAAGTAAAGTTGTTGCTGAACAGGGCTTCATTCTCAGAACCTGAATCAACTTCGATCAGGAGCGAATAGGCGTCCTCTCCACCGGTCAGCATAGCCAGCGGAAGATCCAGAGACCATCCGTTTCCATCTTTCATCCGAAGTCCCTGAAAACTCGGATCATCGCCGTCGAAAGTCCATTCAAAACTTGGCGTTTTATTTTCGTCCGTAAATGCCCGAAGAACAATCGGATTGCCGGTGATCAGGGCATTTTCGTTGAGATAGATTGTTACCATCTCCACATCGTCGTCAACCCAGACATAGGCATTCAGCTCAATATCCTTTGCCTCCGTATCGAGCAGCAGCCGGTCAAAAGTGATGTTGGAGCTGAACATCGCCAGGGTTTTATCATCAGGTTCGGTAACGATACCACTGCTTTCCCAATCGTTTCCCGCCTTGTTGATAACGGCCCCCCCGCTACCGCCGGGGGTGAACATAACCAGATCTCCAAGACTGCCCTCCGAGTCATCTGCTATGGCAGATGAGAGAGTAAACAGACGGTCAACGGGTGTGAGGGATGCCGTTTTCTTGGGAGGACGTTTTACCTGGAAATTGAGTTTATTACGGCAATAAATCTTATCTACCCGAATTTCAATACTGTAATCGCCAACCCAGTTATGAGGAATCTGCATGGGAATAATGAGCGTATCATATGAATCCGGCATGGACAGGGTGGTCGCGTTCTGTGATCTTGATACGGACTCACTACGGGACGGCTGAATTCTCCACTGACGGATGGACCATCTGTCGTCCGCATTCTTGGAAAAGTTGCTGCTGACAACACGGACTGCCTTAAGCTTGCTGGTTTCGTTTTGAATTCTTCTCTTCTCTTTTCCGTTGTTGTCATAGAAGATGGCTTTACTCAAGTTGTCGTGTTCAAGATTCACCTGGATCTCCTGCAGCTTATTATTGTTGTAATAGATGCCCAGATCCACACGGGAGACCGGCACATTTCCGTTGTTATGCACGGCCAGCTGAATATCATCGTAGCTGCCAGCAGTGGCGATTTCCTTTGTAAACGTGGAACTGACCAGATCAATTCCGGCAGTCAGCTTAAAGAAGAACTTGTGCAGCTCGACACGGTAAGAATCCGAGTTATCCCCGTATTTTATTCCATAAATACCTGTAATGCCTTTGTTCTTATCCATTTCTACTTCAAGCAGTTCGAAGAAAACCGGCCCGCGGATCGTACCATTATCGGATTGTCCGGGGATGACAGCCAGCGTCATCGGCTTTGACATGCGATAAGAGGAAGGCTCTTCATCGATCCAGCTGGCGCGGATCAGCCAGGTTACTTTTTTGCTGTCTTTCGGATCGGCAGCAAGTGCCTCAACCCACCAGACCAGCGGGGTATTGTAAATGTAAGAAACGTGCACCTGACCGGTAGAAGCAGGGACATCAAAATCGATCATATCTGCCCAGTACAGATTCTGCTCATAGTACGGTTTATTATCGATCCTTTTTTCCGTGACGACGACGCGTCCGCCGCGGATGCGGTTCATCTTACTGGTGCCGTTCTTGCTGTTTGAATCACCTTTCGTGAGATAAACCAGTAATTCATGTCCGAGCGCGCGGGTACCCTTAGGCTGAAAGTGCTGTTGCTTATATACGCAGAAATCCAGGACCGGATCCTTATCCAGTTCGTACAGCCCGGTTCCTTTTCTTTTGTTATCCGAATGGAAATTGACAACCAGATACCGGTCATCACTGTCCTGTTTCTTGGCAGCCAGTGAATACCAGTGATCCTGTACAACAATTTTCTTCTTATCTGCGTCATTTTCATCTGAGTAGTAGGGCGTTTTTACGATGTACTGTGCACCAGGGCGGACACGTTCAAAGAGATAATTGTCGATCTTTTCGTTTCCACTCCCCATAGGCAGAGATACAAAATCATTGTTCTTATTGACATCTTCGTTTGACAAATTCATACGGATAGTAAAGGATTTAACTGTATTAACCTTGGAGAGTCTGGCAGGCGAGCAGGTCAGATGAATCCAATAGCTATCTGAAAATTGAGTTGCTGTAGGATTGTCTTTACTGGTAAGAGTCTCTGTATCTGTTACAGGATGGGAAATGGGAGCGTCCTTCGAATCGGCAGCCATAAAAACGCAGGCAGCTGAT
>CACXHF010000113.1 GCA_902767305.1 uncultured Eubacteriales bacterium | reverse complement strand
TTTCCTCAATGCGTTCCCGACCAACCTGTGCTAACCACAGCTTGAAAGGCTCAGCCTTTTTAGATGGGATAGATTGGATGATGCGGAAAAGCTGTTCAGTATTGGCGACATCGGTGGCACGACGTTTTCCGTCAGAGGCTTTTAATTTCAACTGCTTACAATTTGTAAGCAGTTCACTGGCACCTTCTTCTACATTGTGACCTCAAAACGAACAGGCCCAAACAAACAACCAAGAGAAGTTATACTTGAATACACAGGCCCTGAAGAGAAGCTGAAGAAAATAGCTTTGAAGCTGCACTGCCGCCGGTCTCAGCCTTGGAGTGCGCGTATACCGGATTCGTTTCCTGTGGTTTTGCAGCTGAAGGATATCAAAGAAATCCGCCGGATCTGAGAATCCGGCTTTTCCGATTTGCCTCAAAGTGCTATACTGTTTCCCGTTCAAGTTCATCCATGCCGGATTCCGGTCTGCAGTCCGGCAAAAATGATTCTCAGGAGGTTTCATATGCATCTCTCCACGACCTGTGTTCAGGGCGGCTATACCCCGGGCAACGGCGAGCCGCGCCAGATTCCGATTATCCAGTCCACGACATTCAGATACGAAACCAGCGAGGACATGGGAAAACTCTTCGATCTCGAGGCAAACGGGTATTTTTATTCCCGTCTGCAGAATCCCACCTGTGACCTGGTAGCCGCCAAAATAGCGGCGCTTGAAGGCGGAACAGCGGCCATGCTGACCAGTTCCGGACAGGCGGCCAATTTCTTTGCCCTCTTCAATCTCTGCAGCTGCGGGGATCATATTGTCGCCGAATCCAGCATTTACGGCGGAACCTACAACCTGATTTCCGTCACCATGAAGCGCATGGGCATTGACGTGACCTTCGTTCCGCCGGATGTATCCGATGCGGAACTGGATGCCGCCTTCCGCCCCAATACAAAAGCCGTCTTCGGCGAAACCATTGCCAATCCCGCGCTGACCGTCCTTGACATTGAGCAGTTCGCCGCCGCTGCACACCGGCACGGTGTTCCGCTGATCGTCGACAATACGTTTGCCACGCCGGTCAACTGCCGTCCTTTTGAGTTCGGCGCCGATATCGTCACCCATTCCACCACCAAGTACATGGACGGGCACGGTGCTTCACTGGGCGGCGCCATCGTCGACAGCGGGCACTTTGACTGGATGCAGCATGCGGAGCGCTTCCCCGGCCTCTGCCAGCCGGATGAAAGCTATCACGGCATTACCTATGCGGAGCGCTTCGGCAACGCCGGCGCCTTCATCACCAAATGCACGGCCCAGCTCATGCGCGATTTTGGCTCCATGCAGTCCCCGCAGAATGCCTTTTACCTGAATCTCGGCCTTGAAAGCCTGCACGTGCGGATGGCACAGCACTGCAGAAACGGACAGGCCATGGCCGAATTTCTGGCCGCACATCCCAAGGTCGCCCATGTCAGCTACTGCGGCCTCCCGGGCGATCCCTATCACGCCCGCGCCCTGAAGTATCTGCCGAACGGATCCTGCGGCGTCGTCAGTTTTGAACTGAAAGGCGGACGCGAGGCCGCTTCGGTCTTCATGCGTTCCCTGAAACTGGCGGCGATCGAAACGCATGTGGCAGATGCCCGGACCTGCTGCCTGAACCCCGCCACCAGCACCCATCGCCAGATGAACGATGAGCAGCTGAAAAAGGCCGGTGTTCCGGCCGGCCTCATCCGCATCAGCTGCGGACTTGAGGATACAACTGACCTGATTGAGGACGTCGCTCAGGCGCTGAATCAGGTCTCATCTGAGGTGAAATAATGCCAATCTGTATTCCTGATCAACTTCCGGCGATTGAGGTTCTGCACCGGGAAAACATTTTCGTCATGCAGAACCAGCGGGCCTGTACACAGGACATCCGTCCTCTGCAGATCCTCCTGGTCAACCTGATGCCCAAAAAGATTCAGACAGAGACCCAGTTCTCCCGTCTCCTCGGAAACACCCCGCTCCAGATTCAGCTGGAGTTGGTCGCCCCCTCCAGTCATGTCCCTACCAATACGCCGGCCGAACATCTGAGTGCCTTTTACAAGTCTTTTGACGACGTACGCTCCCGGAATTTTGACGGCTGCATCATCACCGGTGCTCCCGTCGAACATCTGGAATTTGAAGAGGTTGACTACTGGCAGGAACTGACCGAGCTGATGGACTGGACTGAGACACACGTGCACAGCACCTTCCATATCTGCTGGGGTGCACAGGCGGCACTGTATCACAAGTTCGGCATTCAGAAAAAACCGCTGGCTGAGAAGCTGTTTGGTGTTTATCCGCATTTCGTGGACTACCGCCAGAGTATTCTGCTGCGCGGCTTTGACGATGTCTTCTATGCCCCCCATTCCCGGCATACCACAGTTGCCCGTGAGGATATCGAAGCCATCCCTGAACTGCGTATTCTCGCCTCCTCCAGAGAAGCCGGCGTTTATGCCGTGTATGCCAAGCATCACAAGCAGTTCTACGTCATGGGCCACTCCGAATACGACGCGGACACCCTGCAGCAGGAATACCTGCGCGATCTTTCCCAGAATAAACCGATTCACGTTCCGGATCATTACTATCCTGATGATGATCCCACGAAAGAGCCCCTGGTTACCTGGCGGGCACATGCCAATCTGCTGTTCTGCAACTGGCTGAACTACTTTGTCTACCAGACAACCCCCTATGATCTGGATCTCATCCCCTCGCAGCAGGAAGGCGACATCTGAGAAAAGAGGCCTGCCGCCACAACGGGCGGCAGGCCTCTTTTTCGCTCACATTCAGTTTTGACGGTTCCCCGTCTCATTATCCGGGGATTTCGGTATCCACAATCCGGTTCTTTCCGTTTCCCTTGGCATGGTACATCCGGTTGTCCGCCATCAGGAACAGTTCCCGAAGACTGTACTGCTGCCCTTCGCCTGCCCGGATCACACCCACGGAAAAGCCAATCTGCAGATTCTGTTCCCCGTCCCTGACCCACGGCCGGTTCTCCATCAGCTTTTTCAGCTTTTCCTCCGTCGCTGCCCGGTCCGTTTCCGGCAGCAGAATCAGAAATTCATCTCCGCCGTACCGGTAGCAGTGATCCTTTCCAAAGGTCTCCATCAGGTCCTGACCGGTCTCTTTCAGCACCCGGTCGCCCTCATCATGTCCGAAACGGTCATTGACTGACTTGAAGTTATCCAGGTCCAGCATGATCACCGTCATGTTCTTCCCTTCGTACACCGGATAATCCTGACGCAGGGCCAGACGGTTGCGAAGACCGGTGAGCGGGTCATACATGGACACCATCTGCAGGAGCTGGTTTTCCTCACTCAGGTCGGCCGTCAGCTTGTGCACCTCTCCGAAGGCTTTCATCTCCGCCCGCTTCAGTTCGCAGACAAAGATCAGGTCCACCACGATGCCAATCAGCGAGACAATGACCTTTGCGGAATTCTGCGGGTTGAAACGGACAAAGCTGTGATCGGTCGAAAAGAAAAACAGCGTATAGATAAACATGATAATGCCGGCTGTGATGCCCCCGGAATAGCCGAGCACGGCTGAGGAAATCACCAGCCCGGCGATCAGAATCATGTTGGGGTTCGGAATCTCAAACTGATACACCAGAATAATCAGGATGGCCATCAGGACAGATGCCGTCACGATGCTCCGTGCCGGACTGACCTGCATCTGCAGCAATGGTCTTCTTTTCAGCTTCCCGTTTTCCTTTTTCTCCTCGCTCATCTGTACCCTCCTGCCGATTCTCCTGCTTTACATCTTTTCAGGCCGACCGGCACTTTTCTTATCTTTTATCCGTAATTATATTCCTGACAGACGGAAAGTCAATTAATGCCGCTCAAGTTCAGGTTCTTTTTTTCGTCGCTGCATAAGCCCGGTCCTGTTTCCGGACCGGATTTTGACATTTTCCAAACGATTCTGTCTGATCCGGAGCAATCTTTTCACTTTTTACAATCCATTTCTTTCAGATTTGACAGTTTCATCCATTTTTGGTAAAATACATTTAGACATTTTAGATAATTTTTATAATACAAATTGTGTTTCTTCCGGATCAGGCCATTGTTCTGCGTGGCACGGGCTGTTCAGGCAATGACACAGAGGGCCTCTGTCAAAGGACTCTGACCTTTTTCCGCCCCATGGCGGTCCTGACACAGTCACTTTCAGGAACGGCGAAACCGTCAGGAAAGAGCTGGCCGGAGCCGGAAACACTGTAGCCGTTGTGATCATGTGATTCAGTTACTCTGCCGGATTCTTTCGTGAAAACAGCCGCGCAGGCAAGTGCTCAGCAAGGAGGAGATTCTATGTCTTATCTGTCGGATTACGAACATCGGACCAGCTGGAAACGGAATCCTTTCTGTGGACAGTACCCGACCAATTACACGCTGCCGGATGCCATAACAGCCAGCGGACTTTACCGGCCGTACAATGGCGCAGCCGTTTCCTTTCACATCGGAGACAGCCTCCTTCGCCGTGTTCTTGCGATTCAGGACTGCCTCTATGCACATCCGGAAAGCGCCTCCCAGCTGGCAGAGCGTCTTCCCGAATCCGCGCTCCACATGACGCTCCACGATCTGACTTCCCCTGAAATCAGCGCCGTGCATGAGCAGGTAGGGCCGGACGGCTATCTCTCGGAAGCATTCCGCAGCGAAATCACGGAAGCCGTGACCCGGTCTCTCCGGATTCTGAAGACGGTACGGCGGGAACACATGGGTCTCCGCATCCGCATGCGGGCAGACAGAATCGTCAATCTGCTTTCAAAGTCGCTTGTCCTTCTTCTTCGTCCGGAGACGGAGCTGGATTTTGAACGGTTCCTGGCCGTTTACCGTTCATTTGACCCGGTTGCCTCCTTTGACTATCCGCCCACTCCGCACATTCCTCTCGCGTATTTCCGTCCCGGCAGCATCAATGCGGACGCGCTGGCAACGGTCATTGATCCCATTCAGATTCAGGACGATTCCCCGCTGATTGTTGAGTTTCCGCTCACCGACCTCCACGTCTGCATGTACCGGAATCTTTCCGACTCCATCGAAATTGAGGAGCGGATCTGCTTTATCAGTGACAACGGCTGCGCCCGCAGCGTGATGGCCGCCAGCATCCTCAGCCACCTTGCCCGGCAGTATCAGCTTCCCCTCTATGCGGAAGCCCGCGCGGCCGCGCAGGACTCTGCCGGGCTGACCGTTCCCGAGCCGGTCTGGCGCACCCTGATGGCCCACGGGATTTCCTGTGATCACGGCCGGTACACCGTACGCCCGCTGACGGTCGAGGAAAAGGACCAGTTCACCCAGTTTGCCGTTTTCTCCGACAAAGCTGCCGACCGGGTTGCCGCCCTCGATCTGCCCACTTCCAGATATGTCGCCATCAGCCGCTACTTTTTCGGCATTCATGATCCGGGCTTCGAAGCCTCCTATGAGGAGATCTTTGCCCAGATTTACACACAGATCCTGCGCTATTTCGATTTTTACCGGGCCATGCACATTCCGGCATAGCCTTTGTCCGGAAGGTATGATTTCTGAAAAATGAGTTGCATGTCCGCTGCCGGCCCCTGCCGGCAGCGGACATTTTTCTGTTTTCTCTGCATCCGGCGCCCATCAGGGCTCAGGCAGTTTCAGCAGGGTAAGAAAAAACGGCACAGCCGGCTGCCCGGTATACCGTTTCTCCTGAAATTTTCACACGCCGGAACAGTCCCTCTCCGTGCATTACCAGACGCGGATTTTCCCGCCGGCAATGGCAAAAGGACCTGCAATCGGACGGATTTCGCGATGACATCCGAAATAATCCTCATTGAAAACGATCGGGGAACCGTCCGGATTTTCAAATTTTTCCTCCGGTTCAAAGGCCTCGCCGAGCGTCTCCGTCGACACAATTCCGGGAATTCCTGAACGCAGGAACTCACCCAGATTGGTTTCAAGGAAGATCTCTCCCGCCTCCTCGGTCAGGTTCAGCACAATCTCATGCTCCATATCGACGGCCGCATCCTTTTCGGCAGTCATGGGCTTTGCACCGCCGAAGTAGACGTTGCCTGCCGCCCAGACGGGAAGGTGGTAATAGTACTTGTCCCTGTCGCCCATGGCACCCATTCCGCAGTATCCCTCAAACATGGAGACGTACTGCTCCCAGTCCGGATACCCGTCATACTTGAACGTTCCCACGTAGGGATTTCCGTCGCTCCAGGGCGAGTCTTTCATGGTTTCATAGATATCCATCATTCCCGGGCGGATCGGGCGCTGAACAAAGATATTGTTGTAAAAGCGCATGTCTCCGTGGAGGATGGTCATAAATCCAGCCACCTCCGTCCGGTGCGGAAGATGATACGGGGTATACCGGGGACACGGAATCTTTCCGGATCCGTTGTCCACGCCGAGGCCGACGGCCGTGAAGGAGCCGGCAATCAGGTTGTGCACCAGTGCGACGCCCTGGGTCGGCAGTTTCAGCGCATGATCCGAAAGCAGAATGTTGTTGTCCACCAGCGTCGGGCCGTGGCTGACCTCGATGAAGATGTCCTCTCCGAGGCCGTCGATGCAGTTCGGGACGGCATTCCGGTCATCCGGAAGGGTGTTATGATGGAACAGGTTCTGCGTCACGCGGGTTCCCTGCGCCTGCCAGTCAAGCCAGAGGCCGCGGGTGCAGTGATGGATATGATTCCGCCGGTAAACCACATCGATGGCCGCATGCATCTTGATGCCGCCGATTTCCGCGCCGGCCAGATTCTGCTTATTGTTGATATGGTGAATATGGTTGTCCTCAATAATGGAGAACGCGCCGCCGAGATGACCCACAATGCCGGTCTGCCCGCAGTCATGAATGTTGCAGCGACGGACGATATGCGAGCCGATGTTTTCCTTCGTCCATCCCTCACGCTGCGCCTGGATGATGCAGTCTCTCTCCGTCTGCGTTCCGTGCTTCAGCTTATGGAACAGCCAGCGGTTGTCATTCTCCGGCTGCAGGTATTTGCCGAGGGAAATGCC
>CACXHF010000112.1 GCA_902767305.1 uncultured Eubacteriales bacterium | reverse complement strand
GTATATCTGCATCCCATCCAGATTTATACAGATAACTCGTCTCAATTAATGTGAGCTTGTTGTCTCACAGATAATTCCTGCTGACATAAAAGGTCAAAACTGCACAGTTATTTGCTGAAAATGAGATGAAACAGACAAAACTGACTGGTAGAATAGAGTCTGACAGAACAACGATTTCAATCTGAATGAGGAGGGCTGAACATGGAAGATTATCGCAAAGGTGGTTTTACTCTTCCCGGGGAAGCCGGGTATGAGGCACTGACACTGAAGATGGCGGAAAAATGGGGAGCAGATGTAATCCGTGATTCGGACGGCACCAAACTGTCGCCTGAAATTATCAATGCCGGATACCGTGTGTATTCGACCATCTGCATCATTCGTGAGCATAATGCGTTTGCGCAGGCGCATCCGGACGCCCAGCAGCAGACCTTCCTTTCATCCGATCCGATACCGGCAGTATCAGACACGCTCGAGATCGACCCGCTGGCCGGCTACTTTGAGGAGCAGTTCCAGCTGAATGATTCGCCCGAGGGACTTGCCTTCTGGCAGGTATGGGACCGGACGGCAAATGAACTGATTTCCCCGAACGACTGGACGTATGCGGAGGGACGGATTTCTGTTCGTCACTGCATTCCGTACCACCGGTATTCAGCCTCTTTCCTGTGCTGGCGCATCTGGGAAGAAATCAATATGTACAACCATACGACGAATCACTGGAAGACGGAGCACCTGCGTCAGCTGGACCCGCGCCATCCGCTGGCATGGGAATACCTGCAGGACTGGCTGCGCAGATGGTGTGAAAACAATCCAGACACGAATGTCGTCAGGCTGACGTCCCTCTTTTACAATTTCGTCTGGATTTTCGGCAGCGATCTCCGGCGCAGAACCCGGTTTGTGGACTGGGCGAGCTATGACTTCACGGTCAGCCCGGCAGCTCTCCGGGCCTTTGAACAGGAGTACGGCTATGCCCTGACGGCCGAGGATTTCATTCAGCAGGGTAGACTTCAGGCAACGCACCGGCCGCCGACGGCGCATAAGCGGGATTATATGGACTTTATTCAGCGTTTCGTTGCGAAAAAAGCGAAGAAGCTGGTGGAAATCATCCATGAATATGGAAAACAGGCCTATGTGTTCTATGATGACAGCTGGGTAGGCATGGAGCCTTATGGAAAGTATTTTTCGTCCATCGGATTTGACGGCCTGATCAAGTGCGTATTTTCCGGATTTGAATGCCGTCTGTGCGCCGGCGCTCAGGTGCCTGTGCACGAACTGCGCTTCCATCCGTACCTGTTCCCGGTCGGCCTGGGCGGACTGCCCACATTTATGGAAGGCGGTCATCCGGAGAAGGATGCGCTGGCATACTGGCTGCATGTACGCCGTGCCCTGGCCCGGCAGTGTGTGGACCGGATCGGCCTGGGCGGATATCTGCATCTGACAATCGGACAGGAAGCATTCAATGATACCATCGAGAAAATGGGCATTGTGTTCCGCCGCCTCAGAGAACTGCACGCCCATGAGAAGCCGGCAGAGCTGCCCGTGACCGTGTCTGTGCTGCACACGTGGGGCGCTCTGCGTTCCTGGACGCTTTCCGGCCATTTCCATGAAACGGACGGGAATATCCTGATCCATCTCAATGAAGCCCTGTCCGGTCTGCCGGTCCGGGTCCGGTTTATCAGCTTTGAGGACGTGAAGCAGGGTGCGTTGGCAGAGACGGACGTCCTGATCAATGCCGGCAGAGCCGGGGATGCATGGAGCGGCGGCGATGCGTGGAAAGATCCGGCACTGGTGACGGAAATCACCCGGTTCGTCCATGAAGGCGGCTGCCTGATCGGAGCAGGAGAGCCCTCCGCCGTATCCGGGGGCGATACCCGTTTCGCCCTGGCGCATATTCTGGGAATCGATCAGGACGACGGCGCATACGCCTGCCACCAGCCCTGGACGTTTGAGACGGAGAAGGCGCCTTTCCGTGTGGCAGATGAGGCGGTCGGGCTGACCCCGGGCATTCGTCTGACCGGTCCGGATACCCGCGTGCTGTGTGAACGGAACGGTGTTCCCGTCCTGACCCTGCACGATTTCGGAAAAGGAAAGGCAGCCTATTTCGGCGGCTTCACCTACAGCCCGGAGGCGGCAAGAATGCTGCTTGAGCTCCTGCTCTATCTGACCGGTACGGAGGGGAACGCGGCCGGAATGACGGACAACCCGCTAACGGAATGCGCCTGGTTCCCGGCATCCCGTACGCTTGTGGTGATGAACAATGCGGATGAACCGGCAGAAACGACAGTTTCCCTGCCGTGCGGCAGCCGTATTCCGGTCAGCCTTGAACCTCTTCAGACGCTGATAAAAACGGTCGAAACCTGTTAGTTTTCCGGTTTCCGGAGGAGTTTATGGTCGTTTCTGCACAAAAATGATTAAAAATCAAGTGGAATTGTGCTATAAACCGATCTATAATCTATTTGAGTAATCTGAATAAAGAACGAATGAACAGGCGGAAAGGAGCGGAGTGATTCGTGCAAAGAAAAAAGACCGGGCAGGACAGAAAACGCCATAATCTGCGCAACTATCTGCAGAATAACTGGCAGCTGTATGTTCTGCTGCTTGTGCCTGTTGCCTTTGTACTCATTTTTAAATATGCGGCTTATCCGGGCCTGCGCATTGCCTTTATGAATTACAAGCCGGCTAAGGGTTATGCCGGCAGCCCCTGGGTGGGTTTTGAAATTTTCCAGAAGATTTTCCGGGACAAGGATTTCCTCCGTGCGCTGAAAAACTCACTGGTGTTCAATTTCCTGGATCTGATGGTCGGTTTTCCGGTTCCGGTCATTCTTGCCCTTCTGCTCAACGAACTGCGTTTTGAAAAATACAAGAAGGTGTCCCAGACCATTCTGTATCTGCCGCACTTTCTTTCCTGGGTCATCATCGCCAGCGTGGCGCTGAACCTGTTCAAGCCGGAAACCGGTCTGGTCAATATTCTGCTGCGAAACACCGGGGCCATTCAGCAGGGCATTCCCTTCCTGACGGAAAAATGGCACTGGGCGGTTACCTATCTGCTGATCGGCGTATGGCAGAACATGGGATGGGGATCCATTATTTACCTGGCGGCCATTACGGGCATCAGCATGGATCTTTACGAAGCGGCCACCATTGACGGCGCCGGCAGGCTGCGCAAGATCTGGAATGTTACCCTGCCCTGTATTCGGGGAACCATGGTTACGCTGCTGATCATGAACCTGGGTCGGGTGATGGGTAGCAACTTTGAACGTCTGGATTCCTTCGGGAATGTCCAGGTAAAAGATTTTCAGTATCAGCTGGCCATCTACATCTACGAAAAAGGTCTTTCCGGCGGCAATTTCAGCCGTGCAACCGCTGTGGGACTCTTCCAGTCGCTGGTAGGCCTGATTCTTGTGCTGTCCTCGGACCGCGTTTCCAAAGCGCTGGGCGAAGACGGCCTGCTGTAAGGAGGGAGGAAGCAATATGACATCCGCTCCTGCTGAAAAGAAAGCCTCCATGTTCAAAGGGGTCAACCGTGTCCGTGTCAGCGATTTCGTCATCGCCTTTGTGATCCTGCTCCTGTCGCTTACCTGCATCATCCCGTTCATTCATATCGCCGCCAAGAGCATTTCCTCCAACACGGCGGTGCTCTCCAAGAAGGTCTACCTGTGGCCGGTCGGGTTCAACCTTGAAGCCTATGCCTCCATTTTCAAGGATGGTCAGCTGACTCACTCGATGGTCTATACCATCTGGATGACCTTCCTGTTCACCCTGATCGGCATGGTGATCACCACCCTGGCGGCGTATCCTCTGGCCCGCCGGGAACTGAAGGGACGCACGGTGATTGCCTTCATTCTGATGTTTACCATGTATTTCAGCGCCGGTCTGATTCCGGAATATCTGCTGTATAAGGATCTGAAGCTGCTCAACACCATGTGGGTGCTGGTGCTGCCCCTGTCCTTCTCTCCCTACAACATGCTGATCATGCGTTCGTTCATTCGCTCCACCATACCGGACAGCCTTTATGAGGCGGCGAACCTGGACGGCGCGGATCACTTCCAGATTCTGACGCGCGTTGTCCTTCCGCTGTCCAAGCCCATTCTGGCTACGCTGTCGCTGTTCTACGCGGTCGGCCGCTGGAACGCCTATGCCGATGCCAAGTACTACATCACCACCAAATCCCTGCAGCCGCTGCAGTACCTTCTGAGCAATATGGTGCTCAATTCCGGCCAGGACGCTGTAAGCCTGTCCGAAGCCGCTGCGGCAGAGTCTACCCCGGAAGTGCTGCAGGCCGCCGTGGTCATGTTTGCTACCCTTCCCATCATGATGGTCTATCCGTTTGTACAGAAGTACTTTGTACAGGGAACGATGATCGGTGCGGTAAAAGGGTAAAGCCTGTTCTTGTACCTTATGGGCACATGCCCTGAAATAAAAAGGAGGAAACATTATGAAGAGACTGCTTGCTATGCTGCTGACCCTGTGCATGCTGCTGGGCCTGACGGCCATTGCTCATGCCGATGTCCCCACGGACTGGGCGCCCTTCGCGGAGAGAGTGAAGATCACCGTGCCCGTGTATGACCGTTCCAAGGCCGGTTATCCTGCTGTCGATGACAACTACTGGACCCAGTGGATTCAGAAGGAATTCGGCGACAAGTACAACATCGACGTTCAGTACGTGGCGATTCCCCGCGGCGACGTCATGACCAAGTACAGCCTGCTGATTGCTGCCGATGACACCCCCACCATCATGATGGAATATGACTATCCAAAGGTTGCTCAGTGGGCGAACGACGGCGCAATGACGGAAATCAATCTGGACGAATTCAAGGCGGTTGCCCCCACCTTCTATCAGGCGATGGTGGATCACAACCAGCTGGGTTATACCGATATCAACGGCAAAACCTACTTCGTTCTCACCGAGCGTCCCTATCATGATACCACCTTCGCTTTCGCCAACTTCGTCCGTATGGACTGGCTGCGCAAAGTGGGCTATGATCATGTGCCCCAGAACTACGAGGAGCAGAAGGATGCCCTGAACAAGATGAAGGAAGCCGGCCTGTGCGACTATCCTCTGGGCCTTGGCATTCCCACCAGTGCATATATCGCCAACTTTGCTTTCCGCGATTTCCCCGTGGATGAGGCGGAGTGGGCCATGCACTCTTCCCTGGGCACGCCTTCCTTCCCCTGGTATCCCACCAAGCGCATGCTCAAGCGTCTGAATGACGAGTATCATATGGGCTGGTATTCCAGCGAGTTTGATCTCGAAAAGAACAGCGGCGGTCAGGGAACCGATATCCTGCAGACAGATTTCATCAACGGCAAGACCTATATGTACGGCGGCTATATTGCCAACAACATGGCATGGCTGACTGCATTCTATGAGAACAATCCGGATGCCGAACTCGCCATCGCCAGCCCGTTTGCCGGCGTGGAAGAGGGCATCAACACCGGTGCAATCCGCGCAGACAACCCCTTCGGAATGATCGTCGGCTTCTCTTCTCTGGCGACCCAGGATCAGCTCAAGGCTGCCTGGATGCTGATGGAATGGATGATCCAGCCGGAGAACCTGTTTGTGCTCGAAAACGGTGTCGAGGGTGAAACCTACAAGATGGGCGAAGACGGACTGCCTGTGATGCTGGACTATACCGGCGAGCACATGCTGAACCACAACAACAATATCGACATGACCTGCCTGGTGCATGCCTCCAAGAAGGTCGGCACGATCGAGCAGACCATCGCCCAGATGAGCCCTGTGGGCCTGCCCCAGGATTTCACGCAGCTTCTGATCAACAACTACTATGACCTGCGTAAACTCGCCGATGAGGGCAAAGCCTATTCGGATCCCGTATTTGCCGTAGCCATCGAGAGCGAAGGCGAATACAGCGCCACCCTGCTCAGCCTGTGGCAGGAATACTATGCCAAGCTGGTCAAGTGCGATCCTGCTGAGTTCGATGCCCTCTTTGATCAGTACAGCCAGGAATTCAAGGATGCCGGATATCAGGAAATCATGGACGAGCGCCTGGCTGCCTATGAAGCCGGCAATACCACCAAGCTGCCCAAAGTTTCTGATTAAGAATTCATCCGTAAAAAGCGGGGCCTCCGGGCTCCGCTCTTTTTGAAAAGGAAGGAGAGATTCCCCGATGTATACTGCAGACGATGCCCGGTATCAGACAATGAAGTACCGCCGCTGCGGAAACAGCGGAGTGATGCTGCCGCTGCTGTCCCTTGGCATGTGGCATAATTTCGGCAATATCACGCCGTTTTCCACGCAGCAGGCGCTGCTGCGCACGGCATTCGACCATGGGATCACCCACTTTGATCTGGCGAACAATTACGGACCGCCTTACGGGGAAGCGGAACGGAACTTCGGCAGGCTCATGGACGTCGACTGGAAACCCTACCGGGATGAACTGTTCCTCTCCACCAAGGCCGGGTATGATATGTGGCCGGGTCCCTACGGCGATCATGGAAGCCGCAAATACCTGATGGCCAGCATTGACCAGAGCCTCAGACGGATGCATGTGGATTATGTGGATGTGTTTTATCATCACCGCCCTGACCCGGACACGCCGATTGAGGAGACCATGGGGGCACTGGATCAGATTGTCCGCAGCGGAAAGGCGCTGTACGTCGGAATTTCCAACTATCCGCCGGAACAGGCGAAGGCCGCCATCCGGGAGCTCCGGCGTCTGGGAACGCCCTGTCTCATTCATCAGCCCCGCTATTCAATGCTGGACCGCCGGATCGAGGACGGACTGACGGACGTGCTACGGGAGGAACGGGTGGGGTGCATTGTGTTCCAGCCGCTCGCCGGCGGTCTTCTGACCGGGAAATATCTGAACGGGATTCCGGAGGATTCCCGGATGAAGAAGGACGGCCGGTATCTTAAGCCGGGCGATATCACCGAAGCAGT
>CACXHF010000111.1 GCA_902767305.1 uncultured Eubacteriales bacterium | reverse complement strand
CCCACGACATAAACGGTTGACACAGGTAATGCCGGCAACAGCAGTTCCCGGTACAATTCTGACCACGCACAGCTTCTGTTTGTATCCATACAATTCTGTTTCATCTTCATGCAATATCTGAAAGTGTACTTCGGTCACTGTCTGACAGACAATGTCCGGATTCGGGAATAGGAACCGAATCCGGACTCACTTCAAAACATGAAAAAGGTCAATGGTCGAGCCAGATCGGATTGGTCCAGGCCCGTTTTCCATCCCGGATGACAGAGGCACGCACATAGCGGGCATAATGCGGGAGAGTCATTCGCGCTTCATTCACCGGGAACCTGGGATCTGCAGCAAACAGCTCCTGAGGCATGAGATTGCATGAAATCGCGATCCTGTCCGCCGGACCGCAGCTGATGACTGCCTGATCTCCCTCAATTCTGAAGTCGTAGATTTCAGGACCGCAGGAAGCATAGAAGCATCCGGCTGCCAGTGCCATAAGAATGGATTCAGCATTTTTCTCCGCATTCACCTTCACAAAACCGCAGCCGACATGGGAATGTGAATGACAGTCATCTACTGCCGTTCCAAAGAGTTGATTTCCGGAATCCATCACATATTCCCAGTCTGCACTGTTATCCATGTCGATGTTATTATCAAGAGCAGTGCTTGAATTAAACAGCTCCATGGCGAAATGTCCTTTGAAACCCATGTATTCATGCACCGGCGTATGACTCCACTGCGGATGACAGTACATGGTCAGACAGCCGCGGCGATGCATCTGATCCAGCGTTGGCTGATATTCCTCCGGCCGGACGATGTCAAAAGACGGAAACAGTTCGTCCTGTTGAAAATCTCCACCTCCTGCCGGTCCGAGGCAGACTGTATGAATGGTATGCCGTCCGTTTCCCCGTGAGCCGGCAAAACAGACATCCAGTTCCATTCCCGGCAGGACAATCAGGCGGCTTCCGAAGGATTCACGATTGTATTTTCGATGGTCAGTCAGTGCGACAAAGTCATATTGAAGCTTTTCGTATTCCGCAAGCAACGTCTCCGGTGTCATTTCACCATCTGAGCGCGTCGTATGCGCATGCAGTGCTCCTTTAAGAAGCGGAGCAGTTCCTGTAAAGGCTCCCTGATGAATTACCATTCTCTTTTCCCTTTCTGGATGATTATCCATCCGTCTGCATCGGGACGGCTTCCTGCATTCTCCGTCAGGAGTTAAGGATGCCGCTTCTGCGGACGGCTTCGCAGACCTCCCGAATTTTGTCCGGAGGAAGAACCAGTGCAAAACGGACATATCCCTCGCCCAGGGGTCCAAAACTGATCCCAGGCGTACAGATCACTCCGGCTCGGTCCATCAGGTCCAGACAGAAGTCCATGCTGGACTGATAGGACGCCGGCAGTTTTGCCCACACAAACATGCTTCCCCGATTTTTCGGAATCGGCCAGCCAATGGAGGTCATTCCGTCGCAAAGCGCATCCCGCCGCGCCTGATATTCATCGCACTGGGCTTCCACTCTGCTGCGTTCCGTGCGCATGGCGGCAATGGCTGCTGCCTGAATCGGCAGAAACATGCCGAAGTCAATCTGGCTGCGAAGCTTTTTAAATGCCGCTACCAGCTGAGGATTTCCGATCAGGAAAGAAACACGGGCACCGGTCAGGTTAAATGACTTTGACAGGCTGAAAAATTCTGCACCGACCTCAGATGCACCCGGATACTGCAGAAAGCTGCCGCCGCGAATTCCGTCATAGATGATATCGGAATAGGCATTATCGTGCAGGAGAACGATGTCATACCTGCGGGCAAAGGCAATCAGTTTCTCATACAGTTCCGGTGTTCCGATGCTGCCCATGGGGTTAGACGGCAGGGAAACAATCATATACCTGGCTCTTCGGGCTACGTCCTCCGGAATCAGACTGAGATCCGGCAGAAAACCGTTTTCCTCGAGCATGGGATAGTACCAGGGCTCAGCAAGTGCCATTTTGGCTCCGGCGATAAATACCGGATAGCAGGGACCAGGAAGAAGAACCGTATCCCCTTCATCGCACAGTACCAGGCCAATATGTCCGATACCTTCCTGAGAACCATAACAGGACGCAATCATATCCCGCGTGAGTGTAACATCAAAGCGTGCCTTGTAATACGCAATTACCTCATCCAGAAGGGCATCTGAATCCCGGAGTGCATACTTCCAGTTTTCCGGATTCATGGCCGCCTCAGCCATGGCTTTTCGGATTTCAATATCCGTTTCAAAATCCGGGGTTCCAATGGAAAGATTGTAAAATGTGCGTCCCTGGCGTTCCAGCTCGATACGGCGCTGGTTCAGGGACGAAAAGACCTCGTCCCCGAACTGATCCATTCTTTTTGAAAACTGCATGGTTTATTCCTCTCAGTCGTTAAAAAACCGGATACAGGCAAAGCCTGATCCGGTCCTGGCTTTACATGGCTTTGGTCAGCTGCTGACCCTGCTTGGTATCCTTCAGAACATAGCCCATTGCCTGAATGGCATCACGAAGCCGGTCAGACTCTGCCCAGTTCTTTTCTGCCCTTGCTTTAGCTCTCGCCTCAAGAAGTGCATTGACATCCGCGTCGGCTTTTTCTTCCTTACGGGTAAGAAGTCCCATGACTCCTGTCAGTTCTGTAAGCGCTGTAAGAACCTCGCGAACGACTGAGGCAGGGGTCTTTTCATCCATCTGCGCATTGGCCGTACGAACCAGTTCAAAGATGGATGCAAGCGCATCTGCCGTATTCAGGTCATCATCCATCCCTGCGTCAAATCCGGCACGTGCTGTCTTAATCGCATCCAGGATTTCCTGATCCACTGGGCGAATTTCACCCTCACCGGCATTTTTCAGCAGGAATTCGTAGTTATCTCTGGCAGTATACAGCCGGTCCAGCGACGCCTTGGCCTGTGCAATCATTTCCTCACTGAAATTGATCGGGCTTCTGTAATGCGCGCTGAGCATAAACATGCGGACTGCTTCCAGATCAAACTTTTTCGAAATATCCCGGACAGTGAAGAAATTTCCGGCTGACTTGCTCATCTTCTCGTTGTCCACATTGATAAAGCCGTTGTGCATCCAGTAGTGAACAAAAGGATGACCTGTCGCACCTTCGCTCTGAGCAATCTCATTTTCATGATGCGGGAATACCAGATCCTTGCCGCCGCAGTGAATATCAAAGGTTTCCCCGAGATATTTCATGCTCATTGCCGAGCACTCAATATGCCAGCCGGGACGGCCCAGTCCCCATGGTGATTCCCAAGCAGGCTCTCCCGGCTTCTGTGCTTTCCACACGGCAAAATCCATGGGATGCTGTTTGTTTGGATCAACGTCAACCCGGGCGCCGCTCTCAAGGTCCTCGAGATTCTGTCCGCTCAGCTTTCCATAGCCGGCAAAAGCCTGGGTATTGTAATAAACATCTCCATTGGAGCAGGTATAGGCCAGACCGTTGGCAATCAGCTTTTCAATGAGTGCAATGATCTCCGGAATGTGCTGAGTTGCTCTCGGGTTTACTGTTGCCCGCTCAACGCCAAGTGCATCTGCATCCTTGTAATACTCGGCAATGAACCGTTCGCCCAGCTCCTTTACGGTGATTCCTTCCTCATTGGCTCTGCGGATCATCTTGTCGTCAATATCTGTAAAATTCTGAACATAGGTTACCTTCATTCCCTTATATTCAAAATAACGGCGAAGTGTATCAAAGACAATGAATGGGCGGGCGTTTCCGATATGAAAATAGTTGTAAACCGTCGGCCCGCAGCAGTAAATGCTGACCTCTCCTGGCTTGATGGGAACAAACTCCTCTTTTTTTCTCGATTGTGTATTGTAAATCTGCATATTCAATCCTCCATTTTCTCCTGTTTCATCTGGCTGACCTGTTCGCTGAGTGCTTTTACCTGCGCTTCGAGTGTTTCGATATGCGTCTTCACCGGATCCGGCAGATGGATATGATCCAGATCAACTTCCTGCCGGACAGTTTCTTTTTTGACAATTCGGCCGGGATTTCCGACCACTGTACAGTTTGGGGGAACTTCCTTGAGAACGATCGCACCGGCACCGATTTTGCTGTTATCGCCTACCTTAAACGGTCCCAGGACTTTCGCACCGGCACCGACGGTAACATTATTTCCAATCGTCGGATGGCGTTTCCCGACATGCTTGCCGGTACCGCCCAGTGTTACCCCCTGATAAAGGGTCACATTGTCTCCGATGATCGTTGTCTCACCGATAACTACACCGTCTCCGTGATCAATGAAGAATCCTTCCCCTATGGTCGCACCGGGATGAATTTCAATACCGGTTACATGGCGGCCTCTCTGTGAAATCCATCTGGCCAGTGTGGTATGTCCTTTCAGGTACAGCCGGTGTGCCAGCCGATAATACATCATTACACGGACACACGGATAACACAGCAGAACCTCAAACCATGTTTTTGCAGCAGGGTCTCGTTCAAAAACCGCCTTAATATCCCGCCGCATACGATCAAACACTCTTTCTTCCCTCCCGAAAAACAATAAAAGAAGTCCTCTCATCAGAGACGACTTCCCGCGATTCCACTCTGTTTGGATGCTGAGGCATCCCACCTTAACCGCCTTAACACGACGCCATGCCGGATAGTCCGCTTTCGCTTTTCTCCGGAAGCTCCCGGACGCACTTCCACAGAATCTCAGCCAGGCAGACTTTCAGCCGACGATCTGCCCTCTCTGCAACATTTCCTCTGTGTACTTTTCCGTTCTCAGCTCCAACGTGGATGATTATAGACAGAAAATCTGAAATTGTCAATTCTATTTGTGTGATTTATTCCGAACGGGTGCGGCGGAAAAGAGAACAGCCGGCGCATGAAAAAGGGAGAGCTTCCGCTCTCCCCGTCTTATCAGATATTCAGAAGATCGCTGTAGGCAGCCAGTGCACCATCCGTATCGTGTGCAAGAACCCGCTTTGCCAGGATCTTTCCAAGCTGTACACCTTCCTGATCGAAGCTGTTCAGATTCCAGAGGAAGCCCTGGAACATGACCTTGTTCTCAAAGTGAGCAAGCAGTGCACCCACTGACTCCGGATTGACCTGCTGTCCGATGATAATGCTGGAGGGACGGTTTCCGGCAAAGGATTTGTTTGGATTCTCATCCGCTTTGCCGCAGGCAAAGGCCATGATCTGTGCGGCAACATTGGCACACAGTTTCTGCTGGCTGGTTGAACCCTGAATGGTCGCATCCATACCAGCCTGATTCTCACGGAATCCCATGAACTGCAGCGGAACGATATCCGTCCCCTGATGGAGCAGCTGATAGAAGGAATGCTGTCCGTTGGTGCCGGGTTCACCGAAGATGACCGGACCGGTGACATAGTTAACCGGCTCACCGAAGCGGTTGACCGATTTGCCGTTGCTTTCCATATCCAGCTGCTGCAGATGTGCAGGGAAACGGCTGAGTGCCTGCGAATACGGAAGGACGGCTGTTGTCGGATAACCGAGTACATTCCTCTCATATACGCCGATCAGGGCGTCCAGCATATCCGGGTTTTCAAGCGGATTCGGATTGGCAGCAAGTTTGTCTTCCTGAGCTGCGCCCTCGAGGAAACGGGCAAATACTTCCGGACCGAACGCCAGGGAAAGAATGGCACCGCCTACACAGGACGAAGAAGAATAGCGTCCGCCGATATAGTCATCCATGAAGAACGCAGCAAGATAGTCACTGCTCTTGGCCAGAGGCGAGGTTTCACTGGTGACGGCAATCATGTGCTTTGCAGGATTCAATCCGGCCTCAGCAAGCTTGGTCTTGACAAACGTTTCATTGGTCAGGGTTTCAAGCGTCGTTCCGGACTTGGAAACAAGAACAAACAGGGAACGGGAAAGATCGACGCTCTTCAGAACAGCAGCTGCATCATCCGGATCCACGTTGCTGATAAAGCGTGCTTCCATCTTCAGAGTTCCGTTCTGCTTTGCCCAGTTTTCAAGTGCCAGATAGATGGCGCGGGGACCCAGGTCACTGCCGCCGATGCCGATCTGCACAACAGTTGTAAACTTCTCCCCTGCTTCATTGACGATTTCACCCTTATGGACACGGTCTGCAAATTCAGCTGCGGCTTTCTGCTGATCCTCATAGAAAGTGCGCTTGTTGACACCGTCCGCTACGACATCGTGTCCCAGCTGTCCGCGGCAAAGCTGATGGAGAACCAGGCGCTTTTCTCCCGTATTGATAACGGCACCGTTATAAAGTTCTTCAAACTTTTCAGAGAGCTGCATCTCCTTAGCCAGCTCTGAAAGTGCTGCCAGAATCTCATCATCGACGGACTTTGCCGCATAATTATAGCAAAGACCTCCCGCCATGGGGACGGAATACTTCTTTACGCGTGCAGCACCCTCATCACCGGCCATTACCTCAGAGAGACAGACTTTACCCTTTAAACCGGTCAGCTTCTTATATGCAGCTGTTTTGTCCAGGTTGTTCCAGGAAACCATGAGAATCATTCCTTTCTGAAAAAACATCGTAGTGAACACTTGCAGGATACCCGTGGGTATCTGTCCTGATTATACATCAAACGATCCGATTCAAAAAGCCATTCGAAAAGATTTCATCTCAAAAATCACAAAGATGCATGATTCACATTATTCATACAGAAGAATGGATCTTTTCAGATATGAATCGTCAGCACATTCATTCCCAGAAGATTCTGATAACTGACTTCATCGGCAATGTTGTATACCAGCTGGATGCCCACATTCTTTCCATCCTCTCCGGCTGACATCAGTTTGTGATATTCAGACGGATCGAACACTGCACAATTATCCCGGATTCGCAGGATCACTCCGTCATTCTTGTGAATCACACGGATATCCACGGAATGGTGATGCTTGTCCAATGGAAAGCCGTGCTGGATTACATTTCCGGCTATTTCTTCCATACAAAGACCGGCAAAATACGCTCTGCGCTTGTCGATTCCCCGCTTTGAGCAGAAATCAATCACTTTCTGGGAAATGCTTTCCACTTCCTCCATGCTGGTGACACTGATGTCGATCCGCTCGTCCGCAGTGACACCAATCCTGTCGGGAATATCCAGAAGATCTTCAAATGTATGCGGAAATTTTTTCCGGTGAATGATCGATCCACCAAGAATGACCAGTGCGCAGAATACGCCGTTCAGAATATTTGCAATATACAGCCCGTTCATCTTGATTACAGGAATGAGAATGAAACTGAAAAGCACTACGCCGATCATTCCATCGCAGCAGGGTAATACCAGTGACATGATTTTCTTTTCCGTCGTCTGCGCATATGCGGCAAAATGAAGGCTGAAAATGGCGGGCATCATGCACAGAGGAATCAGACGAAAGCCCATTACAGTCATTTCATAGACGGGATCAGCAGGGTCACGATAGAACATTCGGGTCAGCGGTTCCGCTCCCAGTATCAGGAGTGCAGCAATGCCTGTGATAAGGAGCATTCCATAGGTCAGCACAATTTTAAACGTATTTATCATAGACTGACGGTCTTCTTCCCCGATACTGATGCTGAAAAGCATCCTGGCTACAGCAAGCATTCCAAAGGGAACAGCCCATATGACGGCCATTACTGAATTGGATGCAGCAAAAGAAGAAAGACCGACATTCCCGACATACATCAGAATCAGACCGTTGACAATCAGGCATCGGAACATTTCAACAAATCTTGACAGAGCTCCGGGATAGCCAAGAACAAGAATACTCAAAGCATCTTTCCACGCACAGTTCAGCAGTGAAAACCTCCATTCGGACTTCCCACGCAGATAATACAACGCCTGGATCCCAAAGAAGATCCAGACTGAAATGGAGGAACTGAGGCCAAGTCCGAACATACCCATATTCAGGACGACAATACAGATATGATCCATTATAAGGTTTGACACAAGGCAAAGAATACCGGCAACCATTGTCCGATTTTTCTGATTTTCCAGAGAAAGGAAGGAAAAAAGCTGTTGTCCAAGAATCAGTGCCGGAATGCCTACTGCCTGTCCAAGCAGATACTGCTTGAACATCATGATGTCTGAATCTGCACTGACTGGAGTCTGCGGTGATCCTGTCAGAGCCCAGGCTGCCATGATCAGGGAAGCCAGTATGCCAAGAGCCCCTGAGATAACCAGGGTTACAGAAAACAGGCCATGGATTTTCTGCCGGTTATTCGCCAGATACCGGCCATAAAGAATCTGAGAGCCACTGACAAACACGATGCTGGCTGCGTAGAGAAAATGATTAAACGGAGCATAAAGTCCGAGTGCACTCATTGCACTCTTTCCTATGGCGTTACTGGCATACAGACTGTCTGTAATGCAGTTTACTGCATTAATGGCAATCAACAGAATATGATACGGCAGCAGGCGGAAAAACAGTCCCGTCAGCAGTTGAAGTGAGGAGGATCTATGTTTCATTGTTCTTGCCTCTTTTCTGGGATCTGCCTGTCTCTTATTTCCTTTTATACTCTTCAGACGAAAGAATGCCTGTTACGTTCAGGAGATAAGCAAAAGCTGTTCGTAGTATATGTTTCTCATTTGCTTCCGTCTAGTGGAACGTTAGAAAGGTTTAAAGTGAATTCTCTGCAACACTATCCATACGACGTGAAGAAAAACTGGCTGGACGCTTTTGATTGAGGGATCAGGGGTGAGCCCGGAATCCGACTAACATGCCAGTACAGAAAAACTGCTGCAAAGTGCAGCAGTTTAAGGATATCTGATACGTCCGTTCAATTGGATGTCCATTCACAGCTGATTCAGAATGGGATGGGAAATGTTTCCGGTACAGCTTGCACAGTTCTGCCTTGCTGTTTTTCTATTTCAAGGACGACAGGTTCTTTATGATACGCGCTTCAATATCGGATGCCGGAAGAGGCCGTGAGAAATAATAACCCTGTACCAGATCACATCCCATTTCTTTCAGCAGTTCCACCTGTGTTCTGGTTTCAACACCCTCTGCAACAACCGGGATTTTCAGATTGCTTCCGATGTTAAGAATCAGTTCTACCAGCTGGATGTCCTTTTCATTCTGCTCGATGTTCTTCACAAATGCCATGTCCATCTTCAGAACGTCAATCGGAATGGAGGAAAGCATATTCAGCGAAGAGTAGCCGGAGCCGAAATCATCCATCTCAATTTTATATCCCTTGGCCCGCAGTTTCTGAATAACACTTCCCAGCTGCTCGGCGTCCTCGGTATAGGCAGATTCTGTCACTTCCAGATGGAGATATTGGGGATGCAGGGAGAACGATTCCATCAGATCATCCAGCGTCTTCTCGAGAGTGGGATCCAGAGCATCCACACGGGAGAGATTAACGGACACAGGAATTGTGATTCCGTAATGCTCCCGCCAAAGAGCTATCTGCCGGGCTGATTCCCGCCACACGTACTTGTCGATTTCAGTGATCTGTCCATTCGCTTCAAACAGAGGAATAAAATCACAGGGCGGAATCATGCCGAGTTCAGGATGCTGCCAGCGGATCAGCGCTTCTGCGCTTTTAAAAACAGGAGGTTCGCTTTGAATGTCATACTTAGGCTGATAATAAACCTGAAATTCGTGCTCAGCCAGTGCGCGTTCAAAGTCATTGAGCAGGCGGTGGCTCAGTTCCT